>NZ_JBXSQH010000019.1:0-40906 GCF_057063525.1 Gilliamella sp. X-46
AAAGCGGATATTGAGGAATATATCCATTATTATAATCATAGAAGAATTAAATTAAGCTTGGACAAAAAGAGTCCTGTTCAATATCGGGAGTATTATTTTCCAGCAGCTTAGTTTTTTTGTACAACTTTTGGGGTGCAGTTCACGAATTCCCTGACAACCCACGCTTTGGCTGCAGAATGTGGCCTACGGCTGCCCTCCGCCGCCGCTCGGTCTTAACGCACCGGCTATGATTCGCTCCCGGCGAAGCATAGCCTCGCCAAACATCCCTGTTTGGCGTGCTAACCTCGCTCTGTTGTCGGCACATTCTGACGCCGGAGTAAGATAAATAACATAGCCTTAGGTGTTTTTTGGTAAATTGTTTTTTGTTAAAAAGCAATGTAATTACATCCAAAAAGTGGTCAGGAAAGGTATTGATTTTATTGAAGTTTTTATTTTTTGGTTTTTAAGATAAATCAATCACTTACACAACCTAAGCAAAGCGCCGACATACAGCTTTTACATTCAAACCAAGGTTGACATTATCATATGTGTCATTATCAGCAAAAACTAAGGAAAAGAAATATCGTACAGAGTATGTCTCGAAAAGGAAATTGCATAGATAATGCTATTATTGAGAATTTCTTTGGATTGTTAAAATCCGAAGTCTATTACTTAAATAAGTATGATACTATTGAGTAGTTAAAAGCGGATATTGAGGAATATATCCATTATTATAATCATAGAAGAATTAAATTAAACTTGGACAAAAAGAGTCCTGTTCAATATCAGGAGTATTATTTTCTAGCAGCTTAATTTTTTGTACAACTTTTGGGGTGTAGTTTAAAACATGGAGAACCCGTATGGCCTGAAGACTATTTAGGATCAATATCTCATAGTAATCAGCAAGCTATCTGTGCAAGTTAGCTCTTTATTTGTTAGAACAAGTGTAATTATTAGAACTTCAAAATCTAATAATTAAGTATAATACTTAATAGCTAATTAGAAGGATTTCCCTGTGTATGTAAAAAAAATAAGATCATTCATTGTATTAGCTACAAGTGATAGTTTTCGCGATGCCGCTGAGAAACTTAATATAACTCAACCAGCACTTACAAAACAAATTCAACTTCTTGAAGGAATATTCGGTTTTCAACTATTTCTGAGAGATAATCATGGTTGTTACCTGACTGATGAAGGTAAAATAATATATAAATACGCACTTAATTTAACCGATGAATTAGATAAATTCTTATGTATAGTAAAAAAAATAAAAACAGGTAGAACGGGTGTTTTGAATATCGGACATACATTTTCTTTTATAAATATATTACCAGAAATGATAAATCGATATACAGAACACCATCCAATGATAAAAATTCAAATACATGAGTTGGATTCAGCAGAGCAGGAAAAAAGGCTATTATCTGGAGAGTTAGATATAGCTTTTATGGAAAAGCCTGTCAATAAACAAATAAAATATGAAGAGATAGGTACAGATCATTTATTAATTATATCCAATCCCAAAGACAATTTTCAGATTAATAATTTTAATGATATTAATCAAATTTTAGATAAAAATACTCTTTGTTTACCAAATTGTGATTCGCATTTTGAATTATCTCAAAAAATTTCGAAATTTCTTTCAAGAAACTCACTAAATTTTCCACAGGTATATTACACAAATAATATTTACAATAGTATATCTATGTCTAATTTACATTCAAATGTAACGATATTACCTAATAGTTTAGTTCATAATATTAAATCAAAAATTAAATATCATGAACTCATGGGAAAAGGATCAAAATGGAAAATAGGAATGTCTTGGAATGAAGAAAGAGCAGGTGCTGATGCTCTTACTTTTATTAATGAGATGAAAAATAAATAAATTTATTTACAGGGTAAAAAATCGATTACTTTGCTTCCACTTGTATTTAGCAAACATTATATTTTCGTATACTGAACTATATCCATGACAGCTTGCTAAAGTGTGAACATGCAGATCAATGAGATGCATTATCGTCTCCGCTTGCGTTTTCAACACCAAGTTTACTAGCATATAAAACTATAAAAATAGCTAATATCAACAAAATACACATCATGATTGGTAATACTCTTGCATCGAAAACATTTAGCAGCATTCCGCCACAAAAACCACCACCAGCTATTGCCAAATTCCAAAGTGATACAAGTAAAGACTGTGCAATATCAGCAGATTCTCCTGTTATTTTGGCTGATGCTGTTTGAAATAATGTTGCTCCACCGCCAAAAGCCAATCCCCATACTACAATTGAGACTAAGATTAACGAATAAATGTTATCAAAAGCATAAAATAATAATCCGGAGATAGCAAAAAAACTGAGAGATAAAATAATCAACTTACGTAAATATTTGTCAATAAATATCCCAACAATAGCAATACTGATAATCGATGAAATACCAAAAATAAATAGAACAGCATCGACATTCATTTCATTTCCTGAAAGTTGTAAATATGGTGATATATAGGTGTAAAAAATATTATGACCAAAAGCGAAAATAAAATTTATTACTAAAATCGATTTTACATAAGGTATAGATAATACAGAAAACATGGCATTCTTTTTCTTCGTTTTTAATGCTTCTAAATTAGGTAGTTTTAGGCATATCAAAATGACCAACAACAAAGAGATTATTGTAATTATATGAAAAGTTAATCTCCAACCGACTAACTGACCTATTAATGTGCCCAATGGAATACCTATAGATAAGGCTATCGGAACCCCTAGCATAACTATAGTTATTGCTCTTCCTTTTTTATCATCACTAACCATTCTTGTTGCGTAACCAGCCACCATTGCCCATAAAAGACCGGCAAAAATACCAGCTAAAAATCTAGCTATTAATACCATAGTAAAAGACAGAAAATATGCAGTCATAAAATTAGTAATGCCAAAACCAAGTATAACTGTTACTAATAATTTTTTTCTATTCCAACTTTGTGTTGCAATTGTTAATGGGATAGCTGATAGTAGAGAACCTAATGCGTAAAGTGTCACTAATTGACCCGCTTGAGCTTCTGTAACACTTAGATCTTGACTTATTAACAGTAAAAAACCAGCAGGCAAAGCTTCTGTCATAATTGAAATAAACAGTGCTGTTGCTAAGGTAAGAAGGCTCAATGTGGGAAATGTATTATTTGTTCTTTCCATGTAATTCGCTCATATTATAAATTTGTTTGGGGTTAAATTGAATTTATTCATCAAAGCCATAGCTAACCATATCCTTCTTAGGATAATGTTCCCTATGAATAACAAAATTAGCCATGCTTTTATCAATAAAGGCAATGTCCTTTGGACTTAATGTGATATTTACAACTTTAATATTTTCAAGTAAATAACTTAACCTCCTTGTGCCAGGTATAGGAAAAATATTCTTAGATTTACTAAATAATTAGGTAAGTAATACACAATGAATTCATGCTAACAAATAATTTTATAGCTGTATAATTCCAATCATTTATTACATAATGAAAAATATTTATCACAATTAACTATCAATTTAGATAAGCTGAACCATACAAAATGTTAGATGCTTTTATTCAATAACTTGTCAATGAATGGTTTAGTGCCATAAAATGAGGATTATAGGATTAGTAAAAAGTATTTTTTTGCGCTTTGAATCCATAGAAGTCCATAAGCGTCCACTAGGAACTAGTCCAACAGGTTACCACGCTGTTTTCGAACCTCGTTTCCCGCTCCAAATATTAATAGCGCATTTATTACTCATATTACTAAATCAAAATAAGTCCTAAAAAAACTTTTCTATTTTGATTAGCCAAATGAAAAAAACAAAAACTTAAATAAAATCAATATCTTTTCTGACTGATTTTTTACGTAAAATCAGGATTTTTGGAGTTGGTGAATAGAATAAATTGTGCAGAGGTTTCGGACGTTTTGACCTTGGGTGAACAAGATAGCCACAGTGATCACGTCCGAGCAAAGGGAATTAAAGCGAATTACCTTTGCAATTCCACGCTTTGGCTACCGAATGTGGCCTGTGGCTACCCGAAGCTGGAGCAAGACAAACAACATAGCCTTTAGTGTTTTTTTGAGTTATTTTTGTGTTAAAAAGCAATACAATTATATCCAAAAAGTGGTCAGAAAAGGTATTGATTTTATTAGGGTTTTTATTTTGCTGTTTTTTCTAAAAAAAACATCCCCTAAACAGTCTGCCCCTTATCAATCTTATAATCTAAATTAACACTACTTTTAACCTTCTCTCCATTCAACCTTTTTAACAATAACTCGATCGCAACTTTGCCAATCTCAAATCGTGGCGTGATGACGGTGGCGATTTTTTGGGGGTTAGCTCGGCCGATTTCTAAGCCGTGAAAGCCAGCAATGGCAATTTGTTCTGGTACGGGGATATTATAATTTAGGCATTCAAGCAGGACTCCAATTGCCATATCATCGTTAGTACATAAAACACCATCCATATCAGGGTATTTTTGAATGGCTTGGTGAAATAGGCTTTTGCCTAAGTCTATTGATGATATCGCATCAGGTATGATTTGGTGTGGCGTGAGTCCTGCTTGTTTCATGACTCGCTGATAGCCATGGTAGCGTTGAGTATCTCTAGCACTGGCGACTGAGTTAAAATAGATTATATTTTTTTTACCAGATTCAATCATTTGCAATGTCATATCATAGGCAGCTTGTTCGTTATCAAAGCCGACTTGGATGTCAAAAAAACTTTGGGTGATATCCATAAGTTCAACAACAGGAATGTTGGCTGTTTTTAGATATTGTAGGGTGGCTTCGGTGTGGTCCTTTTCCATCAAGACAAGTGCATCAATGTTGTATGATAGTAGATTAATGATTTTTTCTTCTTCTAGCTGTTTGTCATAATTGTAATTAGTGATGATTGTTTGGTAATGATGAGCTGATGTGACCGATTCAATTCCAGCAAGCACTTCGGTGAATATTTGATTTTTAAAAGACGGTATAACAATACCAATACAATGGCTGCGTGAACCAAGCATTATTTGGGGGGCAAGATTGGGGATGTATTGGATTTCTTTTAGTACTTTTGCTATTTTTTCTTGATTTTTTTCAGAGACTTGTTTTGGATCTCTTAGGTAGCGACTAATGGTCATTTTAGTCACGCCAGTTAAATTGGCAATATCTTGTAAACTAATGCGTTTATCTTTCATAGCCTGTTATTTTAGAAGGGAATGCCGGTTGAATGTGTGGCATTTTAACAGCAAAAACAAGAAAAGAAATAATATTCGTTACAATAAATAAGAAGACAATGTCTATTGTCTTCTTATTTTGGTTATATTATTAATTATTTTTAGGTGCTTTAACACTAGCCATTAAAATAACTGATAAAACTAAAGATACCCCCATAAAGATATATGATGCTCCCGCACTGCCAGTTACTGCATTGATAACACCAACTAACCAAGCACCAATAAATGCGCCCAGTGCCCCAAAGCTATTAATTAAGCCAATTGACACGCCAGATACATTGCTTGGTAATAGTTCAGGAATTAAGGCAAAGAAAGGTCCATAAGGTGCGTACATGCAACCTGCTGCAAGTGATAAAAGCACAAAACAGATCCAAAAATGTTCAGCTCCAAGCAAATAAGCAGTAAAAAATGCGATAGTTGCTATAAGTAATAATGGCCAAACAAACAGTTTGCGATTTTGTAGTTTGTCGGAATAGAAAGAGACCATTAACATCATAGCAATAGCAACAAAATAAGGAATGGCAGAAAACCAGCCAACAGATATGATGTCAACTTTACCTGCTGAATTGATGATTGATGGCATCCACATCATAAATCCATATACGCCAATACTCCACAATGCGTGCACTGCACAAAGTTTAATGACATTGCCTGAACGAAACGCTTCGCCATAGTTGCGCATTGGTTTGATGTTTTGTTGTTCTTTGTCCATAGCAGCTTGGAAATCCGCTTTTTCGGCATCAGTTAACCATTTAACTTCCGATGGTTTGTCGCGTACAAGGATCCACCAAATCACTGCCCATAATACAGCCGGTAATCCTTCAATAATGAACATTTCGCGCCAACCATAAAGGTCGATTAAGTGCGCAGATACAATTGACATCCACAATACTGTCACTGGATTGCCTAAAATTAAGAAAGTGTTGGCTTTTGAACGTTCGGCTTTAGTAAACCATGTACTGATATAAATTAGCATTGATGGCATAACAGCCGCTTCAACAATACCAAGTACAAAGCGAATCACCATAAGAGATGGGATGTTACTGACCATTCCTGTCAATGCGGCACATAATCCCCATAGTATTAAACACACAAAAATGAGTTTACGAACGCTTCGTCTAACTGCATAAACAGAGCCTGGCACTTGGAAGAAGAAGTAACCAAGGAAAAAAAGTGCTCCAATTAATGATGATGTGCTTAGACTGATGTTTAAGTCCTTGTTAATTCCCGCAACGGCTGCAAAGCCATAATTTGCACGATCTAAATAGGCTAAACTATAAGTAATAAAAATGATTGGCATTAATCGCCACCAACGAGATGGCGCCAGTTTGTTTTTTATATTCATGTTCTTCTCGCTTTAAATTAATAATAAAGTGATTTTGGCGACAATTTTTATCCCTATTTTTATTTATATATTGTTTTATCTTCCTTACATTTGATGTACTAAAATACAATTGTCGCGATATGTTTTTTTAAACTGCGGCTAACATTCCGCCATCAACATAAAGAATGTGTCCATTGACAAAGTTTGATGCCGCAGAGGATAAAAACACGGCAGAGCCAATGAGTTCTTCTGGCTTACCCCAGCGTGCAGCAGGTGTTCTTTGACATAGCCATTGGGTGAACTCTTTGTTTTCAACCAGTGCTTTACACATTTCAGTATCAAAATAGCCAGGTCCAATACCATTAACTTGAATGTTGTAACGAGCAAGCTCAACGCACATCCCTTTTACAAGCATTTTGACCGCGCCTTTTGATGCGGCATAAGGGGTAATAGTGTCGCGACCTAGTTCACTTTGCATTGAGCAAATATGAATGATTTTTCCTTGCTTACGCGTGATCATGTGTTTAGCCACTTGTTGTGAAACTAAAAAAACCGCTTTTTGGTTAACATTAATCACCGCGTCCCAATCTGCTTCAGGAAACTCAGTAAATGGATGACGACGTTGAATACCGGCGTTATTGATTAATATATCGATGGGGCCGATCTCTTTTTCGATACGATCAATGGCATTTTTGACCGAATCGTAATTGGTTACATCAAAACCGATGCCAACAGCATTGATGCCCTGTGATTTTAATTGGTTTGCTGCATTTTCAGCGCGTTCTTGGGTAATATCATTAATAACAATACTTGCCCCGTATTGACCTAAGCCTGTAGCAAGTAAATTACCAATACCTTGTGCTGACCCAGTAATTAAAGCGCGTTTTCCCTTTAGTTCGAATAAAGATTTCATTATTTTCTCCCTTTTATTTTAAATTGTTATGCATAACAGTTACGCGTAACAATATTATGGAAAAACAAAAAAAGAAAGATAGTAATGCGTGATTTTCCATGAAAATGTTAATTCTGTGATCAACGTCAAATATTATGATTTACTTGTTTTGACCCTGTTTAATAAAATTTTTTAAAAAGTTAATACTAAACATCTATCCTTAATTTATATATAATGTCGACTTAACCATTTGAATTTAGATATCAACCTCGGAGCTTCCCTCATGCAGCAGTTTCGTCCTATCCGCCGTGCTTTACTTAGTGTGTCCGATAAAACCGGTATTTTAGAGTTTGCCAAAGCCTTATCAGAACGAAATGTGGAACTTCTTTCAACAGGGGGAACGGCAAAATTGTTAATGGAAAACCAGATACCGGTAACGGAAGTGTCTGACTATACTGGATTTCCTGAAATGATGGATGGGCGAGTTAAAACGTTACATCCCAAAATTCATGGCGCCATTTTAGGGCGACGAGGGATTGATGATGATGTGATGCAACAACATCAAATTACGCCCATCGATATGGTGGTTGTCAACCTTTACCCTTTTGCTCAAACGGTAGCTAACGCCAATTGCACGTTAGAAGACGCCGTTGAAAATATCGATATTGGTGGTCCAACAATGGTGCGTTCTGCCGCTAAAAATCATAAAGATGTCGCTATTGTGGTTGATTGTTATGATTATGCCAATATCATTAACATGATGGATGATAACCAAAATTCCCTTTCTTTTGAATATCGTTTTAACCTTGCTATTAAAGCCTTTGAACACACGGCTAAATATGACGGCATGATTGCCAACTACTTTGGGCAATTAGTCCCCCCTTATATGGGTGAAACCAATGAGCCATCGGGCGAGTTTCCTAGAACGTTAAATCTACAATTTATTAAAAAACAGAATATGCGTTACGGCGAAAACGCTCATCAGCAAGCGGCTTTTTATGTTGAGCAAGATGCCAAAGAAGCCTCGATTGCAACGGCAAAGCAACTGCAAGGTAAAGCGCTTTCTTATAATAATATTGCTGATACTGACGCTGCACTTGAATGCGTAAAATCATTTGACGAGCCCGCTTGTGTGATTGTAAAACATGCCAACCCTTGTGGTGTTGCCGTTAGCGATAACATTTTAAACGCTTATGAAAAAGCCTTTAAAACAGACCCCACTTCAGCTTTTGGTGGCATTATTGCGTTTAATAGACCGTTAGATGCTAAAACCGCTCAAGCGATTGTTGATAAACAATTTGTTGAAGTGATTATTGCACCTTTAGTCAGCCAAGAAGCACTCATCATCATTCAAGCTAAAAAAAATGTGCGCGTGCTTGAATGTGGCGAGTGGTCAACATCAGCGTCAGCAAGTTTAGATTTTAAACGTGTCAATGGTGGTTTGTTAGTGCAAGATCGTGATTTAGGCATGATATCGCCAGATGCATTAACGGTAGTCACCAAACGTAAGCCAACAGATCAAGAACTTTCCGATGCGCTATTTTGTTGGAAAGTGGCTAAATTTGTTAAATCCAATGCCATTGTTTATGCAAAAGATAAAATGACAATTGGTATTGGTGCAGGGCAAATGAGTCGAGTTTATTCCGCAAAAATAGCTGGCATTAAAGCGCAAGACGAAAATCTAGACGTTGCTGGTTCTGTTGTTGCATCAGATGCATTTTTCCCATTTAGAGATGGGGTCGATGCTGCTGCCGCTGCAGGGGTGACTTGTGTAATTCAGCCCGGAGGATCGATTCGTGATGACGAAGTGATCCAAGCTGCGAATGAACACAATATTGCAATGATATTTACGCATATGCGCCATTTTAGGCACTAATTTTAGGCCTTAATAGGGCGACCTTGTTTATTATTAAAAAAGACATCATTAAAGGATCTTTTATGAAAGTTTTAGTCATTGGTAATGGTGGGCGCGAACATGCACTTGCTTGGAAAGTCGCACAATCACCATTGGTTTCTAAAGTCTTTGTTGCACCAGGCAATGCCGGTACTTCCCTAGAGCCTAGCTTAGAAAATATCAACATCAAAGCTACCGACGTAAGTGGTCTGCTTAGCTTTGCTCAGCAAGAACAAATCGATTTAACTATAGTGGGACCTGAAGCCCCGTTAGTGATAGGTATTGTTGATAGCTTCCAAAAAGCGGGGTTAAAAATCTTTGGACCAACTAAAGCCGCTGCACAACTTGAAGGGTCAAAAGCCTTTACTAAAGACTTCTTAGCTCGCCACAAAATCCCCACCGCAGAATATCAAAACTTTACCGAAGTTGCTCCAGCCATTGCCTATATTCGTGAAAAGGGTGCGCCGATTGTGATTAAGGCTGATGGGCTAGCGGCTGGTAAAGGGGTGATTGTTGCCATGACAGTGGAAGAAGCTGAAGATGCTGTGCGTGATATGCTCGCCGGTAATGCCTTTGGTGATGCCGGTCACCGAGTAGTGATTGAAGAGTTTCTCGATGGCGAAGAAGCTAGCTTTATTGTCATGGTGGATGGCAAAAATGTCGAACCCATGGCAACAAGCCAAGATCATAAACGTGTTGGCGACGGTGATACAGGCTTAAATACTGGTGGTATGGGGGCATATTCGCCTGCACCAGTGGTGAGTGATGCTGTTTTTAAACGAATAATGGATGAAATCATCTACCCAACGGTCAATGGCATGGCACAAGAAGGTAATGTTTATGTCGGCTTTTTATATGCGGGTTTAATGATTGATAAAGGAGGTAATCCAAAAGTTATTGAGTTTAATTGCCGATTTGGCGATCCCGAAACCCAGCCAATAATGATGCGAATGCAATCGGATCTGGCTGAACTTTGCCTTGCAGCGGTGGAGGGGAAATTAGATACCGTCAAATCAAAATGGGATCCAAGACCTGCATTAGGCGTAGTCCTAGCAGCCGGCGGTTACCCTGGTGAATATAATACTCAAGATGTGATTATTGGATTGCCGGCAGAATCAAGTGATGATTGCAAAATCTTCCACGCAGGTACTAGTCTAGAAAAAGGTCGCGTTTACACCAATGGCGGGCGTGTGCTGTGCGTTACTGCATTAGGTAATACCATACTTGAGGCGCAACAGCGTGCTTATGAGCACATCAAAGGTATTTATTGGCATGGTTGTTTTTATCGCCATGATATTGGTTATCGTGCTATTGAGAGGGAAAAAAACTGCCACAAATCTTAATTTATAAAATAAGGATATTTGCATGGCTATTGAAATATGGATTAGCTATTACTTTTTTTCCATTGTTGGGTGTTTTATTCGGCACTATTTTTCGGAATATATTGCAATGGACTATGATAATGATAAAACTTTAAATCGTAAACGACGTTTAGCTCTTTTTTATTTTTATTTTATTTCTTTATATAGCGTGTTAATTATAAGTCAGCCAGGAGAGGGTATTTTTTCAAATATTATTTTTTTCTGGTCGGCTGTTTTTATTTTGATATTGTATTCATTTTTTATTAGTTTTCTTGAAACCCCACGTAGATACATAAAAAGAAAAAAATGGAAATGATTAATTGAATTTAAATAGAAGATGTTGATATTTTATATTAATCATATGTCTTTTTATCAACTACATGAAAAATTAAAAGGTAGATTTGCATGGCTGTTGAAATGTGGGTTAGCTATTATTTTTTTGCTATTGTTGGGTGTTTTATTCGGCACTATTTTTCGGAATATATTGCAATGGACTATGATAATGATAAAACTTTAAATCGTAAACGACGTTTAGCTCTTCTTTATTTTTATTTTATTTTTTTATATAGCCTGTTTATGATAAGTCAGCCAGGAGAAGGGCTTTTTTTAGAACTTATTTTTTTCTGGTCGGCTGTTTTAATTTTTATATTGTATGTATTTTTTATTAGTTTTCTTGAAACCCCACGTAGATACATAAAAAAGAAAAAATGGAAATGATTAATTGAATTTAAATAAGGATAAAATTAATTTTATCCTTATTTATGCAAAGAACTTGTCAATCATAACTTTCCAAACATTAACAACTTTTTGATGCTTGTTTATAAATTGAATCTTCAATTAGTCACAGGATATCCCTTTATGATAAAAGATCCATTTTTTGACCGCGAAGCCGAGAAGCATTATTATTCTATTGCTAGTTGATAGCTTATTTTAGATTATCTTAAACAAGAAGCAAAACGAGCAGGGGGTTATTACGTGCCGTAAATGTTATGCCTTGTCTGAGAATTTAAATTATTTCATTAAAGACGAAGAAAGTAGTGAAATAAATTTATATGTACCGCAGCCAGCAGAAATAGATAATGTAGGTAAAATAGTTGAAAATTATGAGTTTATTATGGCAATAAGTTCTGAACCAACAAAAAATTCCGAATATTATTTATGTACTCGTCCTGATGGTTCGCAATATCGCAAATATGATGAACATCCGGAAGAATTGGAATAATAAATATGGTTGCTTTAATTTATATCTTATTTTATTTTTTTTCTATTATACCTCTTATTATTTCTTATCGATTTAAAAAATATTCCATCAGAGATTATAGATACGATAATGGGTTAAAGTGGAAAAAAAGAATAGTATTAATCTTAAACTATGCTGTCATATTAATGCTGATCATTATTTTAGGAGAAAAAAAAACAATCAGAGGATATTCATCTGAGTTTGACCTATTACTATTATCCGCTGGAATATTTATCTATATTTATCTATTTGCAATTGGCTGGCTTGAAAGCCCTAGACCTTTTAGAAAAAAGAAAAAATGGAAATGATTAATTGAATTTAAATAAGGATAAAATTAATTTTATCCTTATTTATGTAAAATACTTGTCAATCATAACTCTCAAAACATTAACAACACTTTGACGCTTGTTTATAAATTGAATCTTCATTTTAAGTTATAGCACTCTATGTTATGCTAGCGCTAATATTAGTCACAGGATATCCCTTTATGATAAAAGATCCATTTTTTGACCGCGAAGCCGAGAAGTACGATTCCCCAATTGCTAGTCGAGAGCTTATTTTAGATTACCTTAAACAAGAAGCAAAACCAGCAAGTTTAGAAAAAATAGCCCAAGCTGTCGACATTAAAAATGAAGAGCAAAAAGTGGCATTGCACCGTCGTTTGCGCGCAATGGAGCGTGATGGGCAAGTGGTGTTTACGCGTCGCAAATGTTATGCCTTGCCCGAAAAGTTTGACATGGTCAAAGGTAAGGTTATTGCCCACCGTGATGGTTTTGGCTTTTTGCGGGTAGAGGGGAACCCTGAGGACTATTTTTTAGCACCTGAACAGATGAAAAAGGTGTTACAAGGCGATGTGATTTTAGCCCAGCCTATCGGTACACAATATCGTGGTAAAACCGAAGCTAGGGTAGTGCGAATTTTAGAGCCGCGTAGTAATCAAATTGTTGGTCGCTATTTTATCGAGCAAGGTGTTGGTTTTGTGGTGCCTGATGATAGCCGTTTGAACTTTGATATTTTAATAACGGGTAAACCTGATCGCACCGTACGTATGGGATCGGTTGTGGTAGTTGAGCTACAACAGCGACCAGAGCGTCGCCAAAAAGCGGTGGGTGTGATTAAAGAAGTCCTTGGCGAAATGATGGGGACGAATTTAGCTATTGATATTGCCCTGCGTAATCACGAAATCCCTTATGAATTACCTCAAGCGGTTGAAGCCGAAGTTAGCAAATTTACCGATCAAGTGCCCGAAAGTGCCAAAAAAGGTCGTAAAGACTTACGCAATTTACCTTTAGTTACCATCGATGGTGAAGATGCGCGTGATTTTGATGATGCGGTCTATTGTCAAAAAAATCGTGGTGGTGGCTATCGTTTGTGGGTGGCTATTGCCGATGTGAGTTATTATGTTCGGCCGGGCAAAGCGTTAGATAAAGAGGCTTGTTTGCGTGGTACGTCGGTTTACTTTCCTTCACGAGTTGTGCCTATGTTGCCCGAGGTTTTATCTAATGGACTATGTTCGTTAAATCCGCAAGTGGATCGTTTGTGTTTGGTTTGTGAAATGACGGTGTCTAATCGAGGCCGTTTGACAGGATACGAGTTTTACGAAGCGGTGATGAATTCGCATGCTCGGTTAACGTATACCAAAGTGGCTAAAATTTTAGAGGGTGATGAGGAACTTCGTGAGCATTACCATGATTTGGTTCCTCATCTTGAGAACCTCTACGGGCTTTATAGTGTGCTTGATAAAGCCCGTGTTGCCCGTGGGGCGATAGGGTTTGAATCAGAAGAGCCTAAATTTATCTTTAATGCCGATAAGCGTATTGAAAGCGTCGAGCTTGCACAGCGGAATGTGGCTCATAAAATCATTGAGGAGTGTATGATTTTAGCTAATGTGGCTGCGGCAAAATTAGTGATTAAAGCTGATATTCCTTCATTATTCCGTGTGCATGATAGACCCGATGAAGATCGCATAAATAATCTGCGTAGCATTTTAAGCGAACTAGGATTGTCACTTGGTGGTGGGGCTAATGCTAAACCTAAAGATATTGCCGAATTAATGACCGTGGTTGAAACACGCCCTGATCATGATATGTTGCAAACCGTTATTTTGCGTTCAATGAAGCAAGCCATTTATGATCCTGAAAATCGAGGTCATTTTGGTTTGGCGCTTGAGGAATATGGACATTTTACTTCGCCAATTCGTCGTTATCCTGATTTACTTTTGCACCGTGCTATTAAATGGATTTTAGCCGATGAACAACAAAAGACTAGTAAGACTGGCGGGTACCGTTATAATACAAGCGAAATGCTCTATTTTGGCGAGCACTGTTCTATGACCGAACGACGTGCCGACGAAGCTGTGCGTGATGTGGTTGATTGGCTAAAATGTGATTATATGCAAGATCATGTAGGCGAGGTTTTTAACGGTACGATTTCGAGCGTAGTTAATTTTGGCTTCTTTGTGCGGTTAGACGATCTATTTATTGATGGTTTAGTGCATGTGTCATCGCTTGAAAATGATTATTATACTTTTGATGGTTCGCGTAATCGTTTAATTGGTGAAAATACCCGCTTTACTTATCGTTTAGGCGATAAAGTGCAAGTGAAAGTTGATAACGTCAATCCAGAAGAACGTAAAATTGATTTTTCACTAGTGGGTAGTAATAATAAGCCAAAACGTCAAGGTAAAACAGCAAAAGAGAAGTCTAAACAAGCCCAAACCGATCAACATGCCGATTTGCCGCTTAAGCGAAAAGGTAAAAAATCAACTAGCGAAAGTAGTGCTAAGCCAAGTACTAAAAAAAAGGCTAAACCGAGTGCGAAATCAAGCACGAAAGTTGAAGCGAAAGCTAAAAGTAAAAAACGTAACAAATCGAAACCAAAATCAGTCAATAAAACCAAATCAGTTAATAAGATAAAAGAGTAGCAGATAAATGAGTGAAACAGTTTATGGCCTGCATGCCATTGAAGCATTATTAGCGCGTTCGCCAGAAAGAATCATCGAAGTATTTATTATTAAAGGGCGCGAAGATAAGCGCCTTATTGCCGTTGTGCGTCAATTAGAGCAACTTGGCTTGCCAGTGAAAATAGCTAATCGTCAATGGTTAGATGAAAAGTCAAAAAATGGTGTGCATCAAGGCATTTTAGCTATGGTAAAACCGAGCCGAGGATATCAAGAAAATGATATCCCGTTATTGATGGAACAGCAACCAAACCCCGTTATTTTGATTTTAGATGGTGTGACCGATCCGCATAATTTAGGCGCCTGTATACGTACCGCTGATGCCGCTGGAGTCGATTTTATTATTGTGCCAAAAGATCGCTCAGCACCGCTTAATTCCACCGCACAAAAAGTTGCCTGTGGCGCAGCTGAAAGTGTACCAGTGGTTAGAGTGACCAATTTGGCACGCACGATGCGAATGTTACAAGATGAATATCAAGTTTGGATTGTGGGTACTGCTGGCGAAGCTGATCGTACGCTTTATCAAACCGATTTTTATAAAACATCAACAGCAACTTCGCTTGCTTTAGTGATGGGGGCTGAAGGTGAAGGGATGCGCCGTTTAACTAAAGAGCACTGCGATGAGTTAGTCAGCATTCCCATGGCCGGTATTGTGTCATCACTTAATGTGTCGGTTGCAACTGGTGTTTGTTTATTTGAAATTGTTCGGCAAAAATCAGCCATCAAAACCTAATCTGAATGGCTATAACCGTATTGGTTATTTCAATACGGTTATGGCCTAATTCTATAAGTAATTTTGCTATATATTTTTTCAATCCAAAAAATCGAGTAATGACAACATAATAAAATAGCAGGGTATATTATAAAATTAAGGGTAATCCATGATGATATCAGCAAATCAATACCAATTAGATTAATTAAATAACGCTGATATAAATAAGGATCTTGAATTAGCTGACGGGTAATCATAAAAATGAGGCTAATTAAAATGCCAATAAGTAAACCGCAAATGACTAATCCTAACGGTTTTTTTATTTTGTTTAAAATGAAGATTGAAATAAGAATAAAACAAAAATAACACAAGCCATAATATATTAAATAATAATATTCAGGTGTATTGTATTGTTTTTTGATAAAGCGATAGCACCATTGATAACTTAGCAATCCTCCGACACAATTAAACAACAATATAACAACTAGCTTAATGATTTTCATTGGTTAGTCCTTTTTATCTTTAATCCTTTGATTATTTTACCTAAACATGAAGGAAAAATAACACTCTTTCACCCTATATATTAATAAATTCTAAAAATTTTTGTATAGCCATTTCAGACTATGAATATTATTGGGTATGGTTAATGCCTTTGAGATGGGGAAAATACACAATAAAAACGGGTTTGCAAAGCGGTTTTTCATATAGACTACTAGTTTGCAGAACAGGTCGCTGATCTTCAGCTGTTATTGTTAAAAAGTAATTATAATCATTAGGTTATTAACATTATTTTGTGTGTGTTATTTAATATTATTTTCTTCTTTCAATCTTTTTTTCCTTTTTGACTAGTAATTTTTGCCAGTTTTATTGGCAAAAATACCAACTAGGTAAGCAAATCTATCTCACTTATACTTAATTTATGAAGTAAATAGGTGAATGAGCTTATGCGAACAAGAACCATTGAGTTATTTAAAAAATTGATTTCAATCGACTATCCGATCACCTCCGAGATGTTGTCGGAAGAGTTTCAAATTAGTGCGCGAACTATTCGCAATGAAATTCAAGAAATTAATGAGTTTTTAACGCAAAGACAATTTCCTTTAATTTCAACAGTGCGTAATAAAGGTTTTGTAATTAATGCGACTCAAGATCAAAAGCTGTTAATTCATGATGCATTGTTGGGTGTACCTATTTCTTCGGTTTTAAGTAAAGAGGAGCGTCAGTTTGACTTGTTGCTATCTATTGCTTTTTCTGCGTCTCCAACCATTTTAAGTCATAAAGAAGATGTATATTTTGTATCAAAAAGTGTTTTAGATGAAGATATTAGAAAACTTAAAGCTCGGCTGAAAAAATATGATATTGAATTAAGTAGCCAGCCTAAATCGGGTATGCAGTTTGTTGGTTTAGAACGCTCTATTCGTTTGATGATGTATGCAGCTATTAATCAGTTCGCAGGTAATTTAGAATTTGATAAACCATTAAATGAATTAAGCTTGATACAACAGTTATTGTTTAATTATATTCCTCAATCTCTTATCTGTGACTTATTACAATTAGCCCACCAAACTATTAGTCAAATTCATGATGAAATTTATGTTCAACAAATTGTGATTTTTACCTCTATTTGGGTGGTTCGTAACCAACAGCAACATCATCTTACGATGATAAGACCGAATTTTAATAATAATGATTTGGGTGAAATAGCAAAATTTATTCATTTGGTTTGTCAGCATGTTGCTTTGCAAGTTAATCGACAAGAACAACAATACATTATTTATATGTTAGAAGCTTTCAATACTAAGGATATTAATAACTATGTAGAGTGGGTAAATGCGCAGTTATTAGCGATTAAGTTAGTTAATTATGTCGAAGAAAAAACACAAATTCCTTTTTCAACCAAACAAGAGCAGTTGTACGAAAATTTATGTAAACACTTAGCAGGACTTATTGCGAGGGTGAGTAATAATATTCATATTATTAATCCATTACTTGATAACATCAAACAAAACTATGGTGCAATTTATTCAGTTATTGCTATGTTTATGCAAGAACTTGAAACCACTTTAAGTCATAAAGTATCTGATGACGAAATTGCCTTTTTAACTATCCATTTTTCTACCTTTGCAAGCGCAATTAATCAAGAGCGAAGCTACTATTTTAAAGCAGTGGTCTTTTGTGACCATGGTATAGCAACTTCTAACTTATTAGCAGAAACACTTAAAGAATTTTTTAATATTGATGTACTAGCCATTTTAGGACGTAATGATCAAAATTTATTAGCTCAACTCGATTTTGACTTAATATTTTCTACTTTTCCATTACCGCACTTAGCTCATCCAGTATTGGTGTTAGAACCGATTTTAAAAGAGAAAAATCATCCTATTATCACTGATTTTTTAGCTAAGCACAGGGCTAATCAACGCGTTGTAAATCATTTGGTTGATGCGACCGATCTTTTCTATTCATTGGTTGATTTAATTCAACAAAGTGGTGGCATCGTGTCAGCACCTATCTACAACCAACTCGAACAGTGTTTAGCGATTAATAATCTTAAAATCAATAAAAGGAAAATCCAGCCTATGTTGAAAGATATTCTTACCGATAATGACATTATATTGCAGCAAGATAGTTCAAATTGGCGACAAGCGATCAAAATTGCTGCTGAGCCATTATTAAAAAAACAATTTATTTTACCATCTTATATTGATGCCATGATTACGTCGGTCGAGCAATATGGTCCGTATATCGTTATAGGCAAAAATTTAGCGTTGGCACACGCTCGCCCTGAAGATGGCGTAAACCAGTTAGGGGTGAGTGTTGTTACTCTGCGTCATCCCGTGGATTTTGGTAATTCAGAAATGGGACCTGTGAAAATCATATTTTGTTTAGCAGCTATCGATTCGTTTTCTCATCTCAATATTATGCGTAGTTTGATTGAGTTGATTAACGATGAGCAAAAACTTGAAAGCTTAACAATGTGTCATTCGGTACAACAATTTAAGAACATTTTATTTAATGAACCTAATTCGGATTGAACCATTAAATTATAGGAGGATTGAAAATGAGTAATTTAACCATTTTATTTGTTTGTGGTGCGGGATTAGGCAGTAGTTTTGCCGCGCAAATGGCAACTGAAGACGTGCTAAAAGCCAAAGGAATTGATGCCAAGTTGGATCATACGGATATTTCATCTGCTGCTTCTATGAACGCCGATATTATTATCACGGCTGAAAATTTTCGTCCACAGTTTGCTAAGTTTAATATTCGTGAACAGACCTCAATTGTTTATCTCAAAAATATTGTCTCAAAAACAGAAATAGATGAGAAGTTAAGTCCAGTATTGCAACAAAAAGGGCTGCTTTAAATTGCCAAATAGGAGAATACTATGAACGTAATTAACTTTATTATCGATAATATTTTAACGCAAGCCTCGATAACAATTAGTCTCATTGCTATGTTTGGCTTGATGTTGCAACGTAAATCAGTAGGTCAAATTATTTCAGGATCGCTTAAAACATTATTGGGCTTTCAAGTGCTCAATGCAGGGTCAAGTATCATTGTTGGCAGTTTGACCTATTTCGGGCACATTTTTACCGCTGGGTTTGATATGCAAGGGATTATCCCGTCTATTGAAGCGATTAATGGTCAAGCCATGAATCAGTTAGGTTTAGGTCGTGATATTGCTCTGACTTTTTTGATGATTTTTATTTTTAATATTCTAATTGCCCGTTTTACTCGCTGGAAATATATCTTTTTAACTGGTCAGGCTATTCTCTGGATGGCAACCATGACCACGGTATTTGGTAGTTTTGCTGGACTTTCAGGAATCGCGTTAATTGTAGTCGGCGGTTTTGTTGGTGCTCTTTTTGCGGTATTTATGCCTGCTATTGCACAGCCGATTATTCGTAAAGTGACGGGGTCTAATGACATTGCGCTTGGTCACTTTTGTACAATTGGTTATTTGTTTGAAGCGGGTGTTGCTTATGTTGTGGGGGAGCGAGGTGAAAACAAACGTTCAATTGAAGAAATGAAATTACCTAAATCATTTGAATTTTTGCAAGATACCTATCTGTCAGTCATGGTCGTTATGATCCCACTCTATATTATTACGGTTCTTTTTGCCGGTGAGGAGTATGCTTCAACATTATCGGGTAGCCAAAATTATGTGATGTATGCCTTTACGCAAGCCATTATTTTTGTTGTGGGGATCTATGTGTTATTAGCTGGGGTTAGGTTATTGCTCGGCGAAATTGTACCTGCATTTAGAGGTATTGCGATGAAAGTGGTTCCTAATGCTATACCGGCGCTTGATTGTCCTGTGTTTTTTCCTTATAGCCCAAATGCAGTCATTTTAGGTTTTATTACCACATCAATTGGTACTGTGATTGCGATGTTGACGTTGCCAGCTTTTGGATTAGCCATGATTTTACCAGGAATGCTAACTAACTTTTTTGCTGGTGGTACCGCAGGCATATTCGGTAATGCTGTTGGTGGTCGCCGTGGTGCGCTCATTGGTGGTATTGCGCATGGTTTCTTTATTACTTTATTACCTGCATTACTGGTGACTATCTTTAACCAAATGGGCTTTATTAATGCAACAGCAACCGATGTTGATACGGTTACGGCGGCGTTACTCTATGCATGGATTTTAAGTCCTCTATTGAAGCATTTTTAGGATAGGAGTTTGCTATGTTTAACTTTTTTAAAAGAAGTAAGCCCCAAAAAGAGTCGGTTGATAAACCAGACATAAAAAGTAGCCTGACATCAGCACAAATTGACCAAATTGAACAATCAATTAGTCAATTGTTACAACAAATTGATCATACAGATGATGCGGTAACTTTAGCCACATTATGTGAAAAAACAGGGCTTCTTTATTGCCAATTAGATCGTATTGATTTTGCGATTGAGTATTTAGAAAAGAGTTTACAACATAAAAAATCAATTGGAGAGGGGTATAAAGCATTAATGAATTTGTACAACCATAAACGTGCCGATGCCGCACAACATGGTTCAATGGACGATATTGATTTTTGGATGAATAAGATGGATTTCATGCGCAACATTGCCAAACAAGTTACGGTTCAACGAGATTAAAGGAAATTATTATGTATACCACACTAAAAGATGTCACATTATTAGCTCAAAAACTCAATTTTACTGTTGGTGCGTTTAATACGCATAACTTAGAAATGCTTCCTGATATGCTACGAGCAGCGAAAGAAGTGGGTGCACCAATTATTATACAAACCAGCGTTGATACCGCACGCTATATTGGCTTTAAAGTGGTTGTTAATGCTGTAAAAGCCATTGCCGATGAAGAAATTGTTGATGCTGTATTACATTTAGATCATGCAAAAAATTTTGATGATATTAAAGAAGCGATTGATAGTGGTTTTACCTCGGTGATGTTTGATGGCTCTTCTTTGCCATTTAAAGAAAATATTTTAAAAACACGTGCGGTGGTTGAGTATGCGCATGCGCGTGGCGTATCGGTCGAAGGTGAATTAGGCACGATAGGCGGAACAGAAGAGGGCATTCATGTTGATCCTAATGATCGAATTTATACCAAACCGAAAGATGCGTTAGAGTTTGTTCAAGCCACGGGGATTGATGCATTAGCTGTTGCTATTGGTACTAATCATGGACAATTCAAATCAAAAACAGAGGTGAATATTCCACTATTAAAAGAGATTCATGCTATGGTTGATATTCCTTTGGTTATTCATGGCGGTACCGGTGTTAAAGAAGAGGATTACCCAGAACTCATTAATAACGGTATTCGTAAATTTAATGTTGGCACAGAGCTATTAGTTAATTGGACGCAAGTAGCTAAAGATAAGTTTGCTGGTACTGAAGTCAACAAATCATTACGGCACAATATTATTCCGGCTAATCAAGCGGTTAAAGAAATTGTTAAGCATAAAATGAGTTTGTTTCTTAATGTTAATAGTCGGATTAATTAAGGTGCGTTAGTATGCACAAATATTTAATTTTACTGGCAGGCTGTCCATGTACGGGAAAAACCTATCTAGTTAATCAATTGCAACAGCAATTTAAAGATAGCTTTGTTATAACACCCGATGAAGCCAAAATTTTATATGCTGAGTCTGTTGGCTTTAATTGTAAAGCTGAAAAAGAAGCGTTAGAACACAAAGTTTGGCAGTTTTATTACGGTGTTTTACAACTGTATATGGATGCAGGTAAAAGGGTGATTATTTCTGAATACCCATTTAGTGATAAGCAAAAAAAACAACTGAGTGAATTTGCGGAGCAATATCACTACCAAGTGATAACCATTCGCTTAGTTGCTGATTTTGATGTGATATGGCAACGTCGTTACCTGCGTGATCGTTCACCTGAGCGTCATTTATGCCATATTATGCAACATTATCATTATGGCGATACGTTAGAAAATCGAAATCTTGCTGATGATTTAATTACTAAGGAGCAATTCTACCAAGTTTGTCAAATGCGGAAGTATGATCAATTTGTTTTAGGTAACTTGATTCAAGTTGATGTTACTGACTTTGCTAAAGTGAATTACTCAGGATTATTAAATGAGTTGAAGCAAATGGTTAAGTTATAAATAGCCCTATTATAAAAATGCCGACTAAATTTTAGTCGGCATTGTTGTTTGGAGTACTAGTTTTTTATTAGGTCAATATCGATACCTAATCCTTTTGCAATGCCAGAACCATAATCAGGATGTACTTTGTAGAAGTGTTTGAGCTGTCTAATTTGAATGTCACGCTTTACATTTTTCATTGAGCCAACGATATTATCAATAAGCAGTTGCTTTTGATCGGGATTCATTAAATTAAATAATGCGCGTGGCTGTGAGTAATAATCGCCATCCACACGATGATCATGCCTATCCATTGTACCAGCAGGTACATGCATTGGCGGTTCGGCATATTGTGGTTGCTCTTTTGGTGCACTATCTACGCTATTAGGCTCATAGTTAGGGGCATTATCTGGGCTATAAAAACGCATTGCGCCATCACGTTGATAATTATGCACAGGGCATTTTGGAGCATTAATCGGTAATTGTTGATAATTAGTTCCAATACGATAGCGGTGAGCATCGGCATAAGCAAAGATTCGACCTTGAAGCATTTTATCAGGTGATAAACCTGTTCCAGGTACCACATTACTTGGTTCAAAGGCCGCTTGTTCAACTTCTGCAAAATAATTTTCAGGATTACGATTCAGTTCCATTACGCCGACTTCGATTAATGGGTATTGTTTTTGTGACCACACTTTAGTGACATCAAACGGATTTTCAGGATGGTTATTGGCTTGCTCTTCGGTCATGACTTGAATGTAAAGACGCCATTTTGGGTAGTCGCCACGTTCAATGGCTTTAAATAAATCTTCTTGTGCTGAATCTGGATTGGCTCCATCCATCTCTGCTGCTTTTTGGGGATGAATATTTTTGATACCTTGTTCGGTTCTAAAATGCCATTTTACCCAAGTGCGAACGCCATCTTTATTTATTAAGCTATAGGTATGGCTGCCATAGCCGTGCATATGTCGATAACCATCAGGAATACCACGGTCAGAAAATAGAATAGTGACTTGATGAAGTGATTCTGGTGATAAAGACCAAAAATCCCACATCATTTGTGGATCTTTTAAATTGGTTTTAGGGTCACGTTTTTGGGTATGAATAAAGTCAGGAAATTTGAGTGCATCACGAATAAAAAAGACAGGAGTATTGTTGCCTACAATATCCCAGTTACCTTCATCGGTATAAAACTTGACTGAAAACCCACGCGGATCTCGCGCTGTATCCGATGAGCCTCGTTCTCCACCAACAGTTGAAAACCTTGCAAAAACTGGGGTTTGTTTACCAACATTAGCAAATAGGCTAGCATGAGAATATTGAGTGATATCATTTGTTACCGTAAAGATACCATGTGCGCCAGAGCCTTTGGCGTGGACTCGTCGTTCAGGGATATTTTCACGGTTAAAATGGGCAAGTTTTTCGATAAGTTGGAAATCGTCTAACAAAACTGGACCACGGGGACCTGCAGTTCGAGAGTTTTGGTTATCGGCTATTGGTGCGCCGTTATTAGTGGTTAGTACTTTTTTGTCTGACATTGCAACACTCCTTTATATGATATTAAAAAAGCTTTTAAAGATGAAAGACTCAATTGCTTTTGAATAATATGTACTAGGAACTTGAATGGTAGTGCATAGTAAAAAAGTTTTATATGATTATTTTTATACTTAGAAAAATGTGTTTAACTTATTATTAATAAACTTAAGCATAAATAATTTCGGGCAGTCTGACGTCCCAAGGTTTGTTATCAATATGTTGTACCTTTTGACAAGCAAAAGCAAGCCCAATAGGTAAGATTTTTTTTGATTGATAATTTGCTAGCAATCGGTCGTAAAATCCACCGCCCATACCCATACGATAACCACGTTGATCAAAAGCAACTAACGGAGTAAAGACGATATCAAGTTGGTCGTTAGGCAGTACGTTTAATACGTTTAATTCTGGTTCTAATATACCAAATTTATTTTTAATAAGTCGGGTTTGGCTAGTGTATTTTAAGAAGAGTAAATGTGTTGAGACAAAAGGGTGGATAATGGGTAAATAGACAGATTTATTTTGTTGCCATAAATATTCTATAATGGGTTTTGTTTCAACTTCGCCATCGAATGATAAAAATATGGCGATATTTTTTGCAGTGTTAATCGCTTGGTGACGAGCAATTTTTTGATATATAGCTTGTTGCGCAATGTCACGTTCATTGGGAGATAATTGTCGTCTTTTTTGACGTATAATTTGCCTAATATTCATCAGTTTTCACTGTTGTTGCAAGGTCGAAAGGAAGCTCCAAGATGTCGTTAGGGTCGTAACCCTTGAACCCACGGTTCAAGGTGAACATCGTGTTTTAATTTTTAGGTTTCCTTACAAGTAAGGCATACTCACCAATTAAAAATCACTCCGTTCTTAAGATAAGATTATCGGCTCAGGGGACTAACCCATATCGCGATCATCTCAGAGTTAATTACATAATACAAAATTTACCAGATCATACAATGCCATTTGTATTAAATTTACAATTTAAATAGTTAATTGTTGGTATTTAGGGCAGAATCAAGTAATTGTTGTAACATTTTTAGTCGATCGCCAAATTCGTTACTTCGTTCTTTTTCTTTTGTCAGTTCGTAAGAAATATTTAGCGCAGCCGTCATAATAAGCTGATCACTGCCAACCTGAGGGGACTTTTCTCGTAAATTTGTTAAGCGCGCATCTAAATCTTTTGCAGCACGATTAAGTGCGTTGACTTCATCAACAGGACAATTGAACTTTAATGTTCGTCCAAAAATTTGAATAGTGACAGCTTGAGTTTCCATGTTTAACCTATTGATTCATAAAATTATTAATTTTATCGATAATGTGTTTGTGATCTAATCCCAGCTCTTGTCTTATTTCGCTTTGAGCACCTTGCGAAATAAACTTATCGGGAAGTCCAATATTTAAAATATCACATTTTATTTTTTTCGATAATAAGTATTCACCGACGCCGCTACCTGCTCCGCCTTTGATACTGTTTTCTTCAATGGTGACAAGTATATTATGAGTTTGGCTAATGTGCAAAAGGACTTTTTTATCCAGTGGTTTAACAAAACGCATATCAATGACTGTAGCATTAATTTGTTCTGCTGCTTGTAAAACTTCTGGAAGCAAAGTGCCAAAATTAAGTAAAGCGATATTTTTTCCTTGTCGACATAATTTAGATTGACCTAGCGGAATTGTGGTTAATGGCATGAGTTGTGTGCCTGTACCTTCACCTCGTGGGTAACGTACTGCTGCTGGTCCATTATGTAAGTAGCCGGTGTAGAGCATTTGTCGGCATTCGTTTTCATCACTTGGGGTCATGATGACCATATTGGGTACGCAGCGTAGATAACTTAAGTCAAATGCACCTTGATGTGTTTCGCCATCAGCACCTACGATGCCAGCGCGATCGATGGCAAATAATACTGGTAGGTTTTGGATGGCAACATCATGGATAACTTGATCGTAAGCTCGTTGCAAAAAAGTTGAGTAAATAGCTACAACAGGCTTTAAGTCACTAATTGCAAATCCAGCAGCTAGGGTAACAGCATGTTGTTCGGCTATTGCAACATCAAAAAATTGGTCAGGATAAAGATTGGCAAATTTTGTCATACCTGAACCTTCACTCATTGCTGGGGTTATTGCCATTAAACGCTTATCATTTTGCGCTATTTCGCAGAGCCAATCTCCAAAAACTTGCGAATATGTTGGGATTGCTTTTTTAGCGATAGGTAATATGCCATCATTAGGGTTAAATTTAGGTACACCATGCCATAGAGTGGGGTCTTTTTCAGCTGGTGCATAACCTTTGCCTTTTTGTGTAATCACATGAAGTAGCTGTGGTCCTTTTAGCTGGCGAACTTTCTGTAAAGTTGAGACCAGACTATCAACGTCATGTCCGTCAATAGGACCTATATAATTAAAACCAAGCTCTTCAAATAAGATCGCGGGTGTGACTAAGCCTTTTAAGTGTTCTTCAGTCTTTTTAATCAGTTCTTTTAATGGCGGAATATTTGCTAATACACGTTTGCCACTTTCCCGAAAAGACGTATAGGCTCTACTTGATAAGATTTGAGTAAGATGTTGGTTTAGTGCGCCGGTATTTGCTGAAATCGACATGTCATTGTCGTTAACAATCACTAGCATATCAGGTTTAACATGACCAGCATGATTCATCGCTTCAAATGCCATACCTGCTGTTAAAGCGCCATCGCCAATAATGGCCGCTATTTTTTGTCCCGATTGTTTTTTTTGTTCACTAATTGCAATTCCAAGCGCCGCACTAATCGAGGTCGAAGAATGTCCTGTGGTTAGCACATCATATTCGCTTTCATTACGATGAGGAAATGGGTGTAACCCACCTTTTTGGCGGATAGAAAGCATCTGATCGCGACGACCAGTTAATATCTTGTGGGGGTAGGCTTGGTGTCCTACATCCCAGATGATTTTATCAAACGGCGTGTGATAAACATAATGTAACGCTGCGGTTAATTCAACTACGCCTAACCCCGATGCTAAATGTCCACTTGATTGACTAACACATGCTAACAAATATTGCCTAAGCTCGTGGCAAATCGCCGATAACTGTGACTGAGGAAAACGTCTTAGATCCTCGGGCGAGTTTATTTGTTTTAACAAAGGGTAATTATCTAAATTCATTATATAATGTTATCTTTTAGTTAGTTGTTAACTATTTCGATTAATAATAAAACCAGCAAGATTCTGCAATGGCTGACTATTATAGGGTATTTGTTTTAGACTATCGATAGCTTGTTGATAAAGTTGTTCAGTGAGTTTTATTGCGTTATCTAGTCCAATTAATGCTGGGTATGTGCTTTTTTCATGAGCAAGATCTGAACCTTGTGGTTTTCCCATAATAGATTGCTCGCCAATGACATCTAAAATATCATCTTGGATTTGAAACGCCAGTCCAATTGCCTCGGCATAGTGATCGAGCATTAGGTGGTATGGTTTGGCTATTTCACTACAAGCAAAAGCACCTAAACGAACAGACGCTTTGATTAAAGCACCAGTTTTATAACAATGGATTTTTTGCAAATGTTCAAGGTCTATCTGCTGATGTGTGGCCTGTAAATCTAATGATTGACCAAGGCACATTCCGGTAACACCGCTGGCATGGGCAAGTTCGTTTATCATATTAATTTTAGTATTAGCATCAATTAATTCGCTTTTTGCTAGTAATGAAAACGCTAGAGTTTGCAAAGCATCACCAGCCAATATTGCTTGATCTTCACCAAATTGGATATGGCAGGTTGGTTTACCCCGACGTAAATCGTCATTATCCATGGCGGGTAGGTCGTCATGAATTAATGAATAAGTATGAATGCATTCAATTGCTGCAGCCGCTTCGTCTAATTTAGAAAGCGGGCAATTGAACATTTGCCCTGTTAAATAGACTAAAATAGGTCGAATCCGTTTGCCGCCGGCCAGCAAGCTGTAAGCCATTGCTTGTTGGAGTTTGGATGCCTCCATTTCCGAAATATAGGTAGTTAAAAACGAGTCGATTCGTTCTTGTAATGGTTTTAAACTATTCATTATCATCAATTAAGAATTCTGACAATTCGGCATCACTATTTTCAGACAATAAAATCTGAATACGTTGCTCGGCTTGTTGTAACTGTTTTTGTCCTGCTTTTGCTAATTTAATTCCTTTTTCAAATTCATTTAGTGCTTCATCTAATGGTAAATCACCATTTTCTAGTTGAGCTACGATGGTTTCGAGTTGCTTTAGTGTGTCTTCGAAACTCGGTTCTTTGTCTTGTGTTTTGGCCATCTTCAATTCCTCTTTACGTTTGATGAGTATACACTTATTTCAAATAATCGTGAATCATAGCTTTTACTTATTTATAACCGCGCAATAGATGTTAATGCTTGTTAACCTTTGATTTAGTTAATTTAGCTAACTTGTTGATTCATGCTCATCTTCGTTATTCAATTCGTCCATTGATAATAAGGTAATATCTGGGTTAATCGGTTTTTTAACTTCAATACCCATTTCACGAAATCGTTCAATTTGCCCAATTACGTTACCACGACCTTTTGATAATTTGTTCATGGAATTTTGATAGGTTTGTTGAGCTTTGTCTAAACAACTACCAAGGTTTTCCATATCTTCAACAAAGCCACGCATTTTGTCGTACAGTTTACTTGCCCTATCTGCAATTAGCTCTGCATTACGATTTTGATATTCAAATCGCCATAAATTATGAATTGTCCGTAACGCAACTAGCAATGTGGTTGGGCTGACTATCATAATATTGCTTCTTAAGGCATCATTGATTAATGCTGGATCATTATCGATTGCGCTTAAAAATGCGGGCTCGACAGGAATAAACATCAAAATATAATCTAATGAATTAATGCCAATGAGTTTATGATAATCTTTTTGGCTGAGTTGCTTTAAGTGGTTACGAACAGCCGCTAAATGTTCGGTCATCGCTTTCGCTTTAATCGTTTCATCATCACTATTAAAATGGCGCTCATAGGCAACTAAAGTTACTTTTGAATCAATAACGACATCTCCCCCTTGAGGTAAGTGAACAATGACATCGGGTTGTAATCGCTGATTACTTTCGTTTGTTAAATTGACCTGAGTTTCGTATTCATAACCTGAACGTAATCCTGAATTTTCTAGAATTTGGCTTAGGATAAATTCACCCCAGTTCCCTTGGGTTTTGTTATTACCTTTTAGCGCATTAGTTAGGTTGGTTGCTTCTTTGCTCATTTGCTGATTTAGCTGTTGCAAGTTACGAATTTCATGCGTGAGTGTGTGGCGTTCTTTGGCTTCTTGACCAAAACTATCTTGTACTTGTTTTTTGAAGCCTTCTAGCTGTTCTTTGAGCGGCGAAAGTAAAAAATCAAGACTTTGTTTATTTTGTTGCTCAATCTTTTTGCCACTTTGTTCAAAAATACGATTGGCAAGGTTCTCAAATTGGGTCGTAAGCCGTTGTTCACTCTGTTCTAATATCGTTTGCCGTTCTTGTGTGGCACTTAACGTTTCTTCTAAACGCGTTTTGAGTTCACTAATTTTGACATTTTGCGCTAGATTCTGTTGTTGGTACTGATCTAACTCATGCTCCAGCTGTTTTATTTGAATTGTTAAGGATTGGTTTTCTTCCTTTTTTTGAATCAGTTGTAGCTCAAATAATTGATGTAAATTATTAATTGTTAGTTGATATTTTATCGCTAACACTAATAAAATTAGGGCTGTAATACCAATAATAATTGCAATCCATTCGGCTAATCCTAAATCATTGAACATAATTAAGCCCTTTCAAATGTAAATGACATCACTTCATCTAAACTTTTGCACTCTAGAGCAAGCATAATTAAACGATCTAATCCTACGGCAACACCCGCACAGTCAGGTAGACCTGCTTCCATGGCGGCGAGTAACTCAATGTCAATATTTTGTGCCGGTAAGTTTTGATTTTCGCGATCTAAATTATTTTGTTCAAAACGCATTCGTTGTTCTTGAGCATTAGTTAGTTCTTTAAAACCATTAGCAAGTTCAACACCTTTGTAATAGAACTCGAAACGGCTCGCTACCCGATGATCTTCGGAACTAATGGCAGCTAATGCAGCTTGTGATGCCGGGAAGTTAAATACGGCAATAGGTTTATCTTGACCAATATGCGGTTCAACGCCAAAAGTGAACAAGCATTGGAGTAATCCATCTTTATCGTAATTGTCTGTATTAAGTCCTATATCGAGTTGATTTGCGGCATTGACTAAAGTTGCATGATCCGCTTCTAAAGGGTCAATATTCAAATGACGTTGAAATACCTTTTGATAAGAAATTCGTTCAGCAGATTCACAATCTAAAATAGTTTGTAGCAAGTCATCAACTTCATTGATCATTTGCATCATATCAAATTGGATTCGATACCATTCGAGCATGGTGAATTCAGGATTATGGTAACGGCTGACTTCTTCATGATTACGAAAACATTTACATATTTGATAAATAGGACCACTGCCGGCAGAAAGTAAGCGTTTCATATGATATTCTGGGCTAGTAATTAATGACATTTGTTGCCCTTGTTGCTCTTCGAGCTCCCCAGGTTTTAAGAATTTAGTGTGAAAAGAGCTTAAATGCACGTCTGTTACTGCATATTGGCTTAAGGTAGGTGTTTCAACCTCTAAAATACAGCGATCAGCAAAAAATTGACGTACTTGAGAAACAATTTTTGCGCGCTTAAGTAAATTATTGATAGATGCAGAAGGTTGCCAAGTCATAAAAAATATCCATGGAATTTGATTATTTACTAAAAAAGAAAAATAGGGCCAAAGCCCTATTTTTTATTGCTGGCGTTCATTTTGCCATAAAGTGAATAGATTGTCGTATTTTTCTTGCTGTTGCCATATATGACGATGTAATGCGGAAAGAATAATGGGATCTTCTAAAATGGCTAACTGCTTTTCTTTACTGATTTTTTCTAAATCTATTTGTTGATATTGCGTAATAAGCTCATGGCGTTTTTGTTGGTTTTTAGTGTTTACTTGATGTCGTGAAGTCGATAATGCACACGCAAGTGCATTATAGACAGGATCGACCAACGCCATAACAAAGCCATTTTCAATAAATGCCGCTTCAGTTTTAACTAAATATTCACCCGTAAGTGTGATTGCTTTTGCGGGGTGAGTTTCTTCTGGCGTTAAAAATAACCCTGCTTTTTTTGCTTTCATACCAATGCTTGAAAGTCCTGATATTCGAATGACTAAAGGCGAAATAGTTAAAGGTATCAATATGGCAATATACCAATAAGTAAATTGCGGATTTAACCAGATAATCACCCATAACCACACAATACCTAACAACGATAGTGGCCAACAAAAATAAAAGGATTCACCCCATGTTAGCGCATCGTCACTTCGAGATGGTGATTTCCATTGAATTTTGCTGCCCATCCATGCTTTAAGTACAAATTTACTATGGAAGATCATGCGTATTGGCGCTAAGATCATTGACCAAATCATTTCAATAAAGATTGATAGGGTTAACTTAAATATACCACCAACATCTTTTGCACCTGTTCTAGCTATAATAATGCCATAGCTGAAAAACTTAGGTGCAAACAATAAAACCATCGTAGTTGAGAGTAGCTGTATGGCCAATTGCTCATCCCACCTTGGCCAAGTTGGATAAAACTGGTTAGGTTGGAAGAAATATTGAGGTTCAGAAATATTAAACACCAATAATAATAGTGTTGAGAATATTAAAAACACTAGCCACAATAATGACGAAATATAAGCCATGCCACTGGTTGCAAACATTATGCGATGGGTCAATTTAATACCACTTTTGAAGATTAATCTTAAATTAATTAAGTTCCCCATACACCAACGATTATCGCGTTTTAGATCTTCAATCATATTACCAGGTAGCTCTTCATAACTGCCGTTCATATTATATGCAATCCAAACGCCATAGCCAGCACGACGCATAAGTGTTGCTTCGACTAGGTCATGCGATAAGATATGAATTGGCCCTTTACGTTTTTGAAGTGGTGATAATATGCAATGTTCAATAAAAGGTTTTAAACGAATCATTGCATTGTGTCCCCAATATTGTGCTTCGCTTAGTTGCCAAAAATGAGTGCCAGAGCAGAAGATGTCACTATAAATTTGGTTGGCAAATTGTTGAATACGTCCGTAAAGCGTAGTCATTCTGACTGATTTTGGGGGAGATTGTAAAATGCCTGCTTTTGGAGTCATTTCCATCATGGCAATCATCTTTAAAATACAGTCACTAGTCATAATACTGTCGGCATCAAGGATCATCATGTATTCGTACTGATGCCCCCAACGGCGGCAAAAATCATCAATATTACCGCTTTTACGTTTGACTCGGCGTTTGCGGTGGCGATAAAAAACATTGCAGCCATTTTGTTGTTTTGCTGCATTAAATTCTGCCCATGCTTTAAGTTCGTTCACATAAAGATCGGGATCATTGGTATCACTTAAAATATAAAAATCACAGCAAGCGGCGTGGCCTGTTTCAACTAGGGACTGATAAGTTGCTTGTAATCCAGCAAATACCCGAGCAACGTCTTCATTACAAATTGGCATAACAAGTGCGGTTCGATGCTTAGTGTCAATATGTGATGCAGGGTCATTAGGAATAGAAATAGTGTAACGGTCTTTTCCCATTACAGCCAATATTAGTCCCATTATGCTGGTCCAAAAACCAATCGAAATCCAGAAAAACAAAATAGCAAATAAGGTAATAATCGCACCTTGGATAATATAAGGGATTATGCTGTAAATAGCTAATTCAGGATTGATATCCCAATTTGCTATAAAATTGATTTTTTGCCAACTTTGATAAGGTAATAAAGACGCAAGATAAATGGTTCCATAATATGTTTGTATGGAAATAAGTGCAAACATAATAAAGCGCCGAATGATGGCAAGAATATTTATGCCATGTTTTGATTTGGCTGTATAACGTTGATTCCAGATTTGTGGTTGAATCGAAACACGATCAACTTCAGGATAACTTGGCTGTTGCCTTCGATCATCAATAAAAGAGGAAGTATCACCAACTTGATTTAAACGATATTTTAAAAAATCGACATCGTCAGGTGGTATTGCATTGTTTTCAGATTTCTGACGCCAAACTTCGGCGTCAGAAAGATTTGCAAAGTAATCTTTTTTCATATTTTTATCATATTATTATAATGATTATTGTGCGGGATATTGCCCACTCCACGTTTCAGAAATGACTTTATTGGTTGCTTGAGAAGCTAGTTGTACGCGTATGTCACTCGCTTTTTTGTTATCTTCAATGTTAAATCGAACAATAACTCGCCAGCCTTTAATTTCTGAATTGTATTGCACGTCAGAACTTAAGATAGTGCCATTGCTTATGCTTGAAATCACTTTGACTGGTGCTGTTTCTGATAATTCAGGACCCGCAAAGTCGATCACATATGCATTAGAACCATCAAGTTTACGAATTAAATTGGCTTGTTTTATATCACCTAGTGATAAACGAGTACTAACTGCTCTTGCTACATCATTAGGATAGCGTTGTTTTTCATTTAACGAATAATGTAATCGATATTTAATATCAAGTATATCACCAGCTTTATATTGTTTTTCTGGTACCCAAAAAGTAACAATATTGTCGTTAGTTTCATCAGCAGTTGGGATTTCAACTAATTCAACGCGTCCTTTGTGCCAATCACCTAAAATTTCGGTCCAAACGCTTGGTCGTTTTTCGTACTGATCATCCAGATCTTGATAATCTTCAAAACCGTTATCGCGTTGAATTAAACCGAAAGCTTTTGGGTTTTCTAAGCTATATGATGAAAATGATAAACGCTTAGGATTATTTAATGGGCGCCAGATCCATTCGTTATTGTTGGCTAAAATAGATAGTCCATTAGAATCGTGCATTGCAGGGCGGTAGTTTAATAAAGGCGATGGTTGGTTTGGACCAAATAAAAACATACTGGTTAATGGTGCAATGCCTAATTTTTTTACTGAATCGCGGAAGAATACTTTCGCTTGCACTGTGATTGTGGTATCAACACTTGGTACAAGTGTTATTTTATAAGCACCTGCCACACTTGGTGAGTCAAGTAGCGCATAGATAACTAAATGTTTTTGGTTGGCTTCTGGTCTTTCAATCCAATACTCTTTAAAACGTGGAAACTCTTCACCCGACATTTCGCCAGTATCAATGGCAAGACCTCTAGCGGAAAGGCCATAGCGCTGTTCTTTACCTACTGCACGAAAATAACTGCCCCCCAGTGCTGAGAATATTTCATCGTCAGTTTTTGTTGGGTTATTAATTGGATAATGAACTTTAAAACCAGCAAAACCAAGGTCTTTACTATTAATCTTATTAAGGTTGAGTGGGCTTAAATCAAAATAACTTGGATCATATTTTATTTCGTTAACTTGATTATTGACGATTTCATTGATTTTGATTGGAACATCAAAGTACATGCCTTCATGATAAAACTCAAGCTTGAAACGGCTTTTTTGATCACCCCAATAGGCTTTTTGATGATTGAATAGAATTTTCTGATAATCAGCAAATTGTAAAGATGCCAATTCATTGGGAATGTTTTTAGATGGCTGAACATAGGCTTTTTTGGATAATTTTTCGGCTTTTGCAACCACATCGTCAAACGAAAAAGCCCATGAAGAAAAACTAATGCAAGAAACGCAAGCCACACAAAGCACCTTGCAAATTAGTATTTTATTAAACGAATTATTGGGTAATAAATTGTACATAAAGACTCGCATTATTATCTAAAAATATTAAAGTAATTGATAATATTATCTTTTGGATTATTCAAACACTTTTCAACATAATCTACTTTTATTTCTTGAAGAATACTCGGGTTTTCTTCGATCAGGAATTGAGAATAGTTATCTTTGGAAATTTTTGCTTGTAAGGATAATATATCTTGCACAGACATTCTAAATTTCGGTTGAAAATATTGGTTTATTTTAGCTGTATCTTTTGTATAAATTGCTGCAATAAAATCTGCCGAGGATTGACAATAGTTTTTAATATTCGATTCAGTTGCTCTTATTTTGCTTAACTCAATATCAAGTTGCGCTTGGTTTTCTTCAATTACTTTTTTGAGTTTCATATCATAATTTAATTTATAATATTCGTTCAAATAGAAACTCAATACACAAGATGATCGGTTATTATCACCTTCACAATTTAAAATACCGTGTTTGGTAACATAATTATCGAAGTTTTTACTACCAATAAGTTGAAGCAATTGATTTTTAGCTGTAACAACGTAAGGGTTGTTTGCTTCAGCTTGTTCTTTTAACAAAGATATCTGTTCTGCCTCTGAAATCGCTTCTTTACTTTTAGTTGGTGAAATCTTTTTAGCACAACTTGCGACAAGAATAGAAACGATGGCGCATATAAGGATATTACTTACTTTCATTTATCAAATTCCATGAACGTATTCTTGAGTGTATGTAATTTTAAAGTGAATAACTGTACTGCTAATTTAATCGCATTATGTTATTAGTAACAATGGATTATTGCTGTAGCGCAAAATTATATACTCTTATTGTTTTAAAAACACTAGCAGATTAAATCACATTTATAAAAAAGCACACTATCATATGCTTTTTTTTCTAATGTTTACATATTTTTTTATTATCTACTGTAAATTCATATTTATGAGCAACAGAAGGTTTAAATTTGCCCTTTGCTTTTAAAAAAGCGATGAGTTGTCCTGCACTCATGTCAGATTGAGAGCAAGTATGAAATTTTGCATCGGTACCAAATTTGTCATTGATAGCGTTAAGTAAGGAAGCTTCTGTGTAATTGTTTCCATCCATCATATGCAAAACTTCATGTCCATGAATTGACATTATGGGCCTCCCAAGTTGTTGTTGATTTAAAAATCAATATTTGTCATTTTGAGCAGTGAAAGATAGCAGATATTTTTAATAAAAAAAAGGGGAAAGATTAAATAAATGTTGTTAATTTTTGTTTGACTTGCCCCTGATTTATAATGGGGCAAGTAGAGATAATAAAAGTAATAAATCCAAGCAAAAATAAACTTGTTTTATTCTTTGTTGTCATCGGCAAATTTTGCAATGATTGATTGATTTTCGCTTTTAATTTGGCGAATAACAACGGAAATTATATCGGCAAGTTTATAGCAGCTTTCACCTTTAATTTTGATAACGCCTTCATCGGGGAAAGAAGCAATTTCCTCTTTGACAGAATGAATCATTGAAAGCGGTACAAAAGCAAAAGCACCTATATCACATAAACGAACGCGAGCTCCGCCACGATTAATATCAATAATTTCAGCGGAGTAAGTTTCATCGATTTTATCTGATAAGTATTGAGCATAAAGATTTTCAGCCATATCGCGTTCAGCAAAGCGTAACATTTTACGCCTCTCATTCATGCTTTTTAGTTGCTCTTTATCAGGCGAGGTTAATTCTTGTGAACGGATATACGCTTTGATTAATCGGTGGTTGACCATATCGCCATATTTGCGTATTGGTGATGTCCATGTTGCATAGGCTTCAAATCCTAAACCAAAATGTGGTTGTGGTTCAGTCGAAAAATCTGCAGGGCTTTGGAACTTGCGAAGTTTGGCGGCTAGAAATGGCTCATTGTCGATCATTCGTCGCAATTTTACATAACCATCAAAAGATAAGAGTGACTCTTTATCAAACTCAGTTATTCCATTATCGTTTAAAAATTTTATGGCTTGTTCGATATATTTATTATCAAAACCTGAATGAATATTAAAAATGCCAAAACCAATTTTAGTTTGTAATTGTAAAGTTAAAGCGAGATTAGCGATAACCATGACCTCTTCTACGATATGATTGGCAATTCGACGAGTCTCTTTAATTATGGATTTAACTTGGCGGTTCTCATCCAGTTCAAAACGATAATCACCATTATCTTTAAAAAGCAATGCATGGGTTTGTCGCCATGTGATGCGGATTTTAGCTAAGTCAGCTAACCAGATAAGTTGTTGTTTAATAGTGGGGTCATTTGTTGCTAATTCGCCATTATTTTCTAAAAAATCAGAAACATTATTATAAGCTAGCTTCGCTTTTGATTCGATCCAAGCAGGCATAAAGGTTGTATCATCAGCAATGATATTGCCAGCGTTGTCTATGCACATTTTACATATCATTGCTGGGCGTTTTTCATTGGCTTTTAATGAGCATAGTTCATTGGCAAGCGCTTCGGGTAGCATTGGGATATTAAAATCAGGTAAATAAGTGGTGAAATTCCTAGCTTTGGCAATATTATCAAGTTCGCTATTTTGTAGTATATAAGCGGTAGGATCTGCAATAGCTACCATTAATTGATAATAGCCGTGTTCATCTTTAGAAACCGCAATGGCATCATCCATATCTTCAGTATTTTCACTATCGATAGTAAAAAAGTGTACATCGGTTAAATCTTGACGGTTATCAAGTTCTGCATCGTTAATGGTTAATGCTTCGGCTTGTGGAGCATGGGTTTCTAAATCATAGCGTGCTAAGGTTTTTAACCAAAGTTGATAAGGTGAATTACCGTCAGCAACAAAACGAGTCACTTCGGCAAAGAAATGTTTACTTTCTTTTTGTAAAGGGTGAGAAACCAGCGTTGCAACAACCCAATCACCTTCCTTTAGCTTTTCATTCACTTGCTCGTTTATTTTGCAGCGAATAGCAAAATTAGCAGGCATGTTTTCAAGGTAAATAACCATTGCACGATCTTGAAATCCTATTTTGCCAATGAATTTTTGTAATGCACTTTCGATTAATAATTCGGGATCAAAAGATTCTTTATCGTTATTTGTGATGATTGACCCTGAGACTTTATCGCCATGACAAACTGTTTTCATTTTAGCAACAGGGATGAAATAGCTTTTCTTATTATCGGTATCTAAAAAACCAAATCCTTTTTCATGAGCTCGAACAATGCCTTCAACTCGAGGTGTTTGTTCATGGAGTTCTTGTTTTAATTGTGCAAGTAAAGGGTTATTTTGAAACATATGGCTTAACACTTTTTAAAAAATTAGTGCTAAATTCTATCATAGTTATACAAATTATGGTTATCGAATTAATCGGTGATGACATTGAAAATAGACGTATAATAGTGCCACTTAAAATAATGGGTATAATTAGAGTATGAAATTAAACTATAAATTGCAGGGCGATGGACAGCCGATCGTGTTTTTACATGGTGTATTTGGCAGTTTAGATAATTTAAATATGCTAGCAAAGGATTTTATGCAACATTATCAAACAGTGCAAGTTGATTTGCGTAACCATGGACATTCGCCATGGTCTGATAAGATGGACTATCAATCCATGGCCGAAGATGTGGCCGAACTTTGTCATGATTTACAATTAAAAAATATGATTTTAATTGGCCACTCAATGGGGGGCAAGGTTGCTTTGCAATTGTCGCAAGTGATCTCTGATTCGATCGAAAAAATGGTGGTAATAGATATTGCTCCTATAAAATATCAGCGCTCAGCCAATGTTATCATTCTAAGAGTATTAACTTATTGCCTTGCGAACCAGATCACCGACAAAAAACAGATCATGGATTTAATGCGACAAGAAGGCATTGATGATGCAATCATTCTTTTTTTATTAAAATCGTTTAAAAATGAACATTGGTTGTTTAATATTCAAGCCATTAACGAACAGTATGGTCATATTTGTGATTGGCAAGCGATTTCACCTTGGTTAAAACCGACGTTATTTATACGTGGTGGCAATTCACCTTATATCACCAATCAGGCTTATCAAGCTATTTTTGAGCAGTTTCCTAATGCAAAAGTCGAAGTGGTTGAAGGGGCTGGGCATAATGTTCATTTTGAAAAAACGCAGCAACTTTTACAACTTTTACATAACTGGTTAGGCGACTAAATGATATTTAACTCTTAAATATCAATGTGAATCACAAAAAAAACGTTGCTGTTTGGCGACTTGTTTATTGGGTGCACTAACCGTTATTACCACCATTTTACACTGGGCATTATATCTTTTACTGGTGATCGTATAACGCCAACCAGAAGGGATAATGTGATTGGTGGTATAGGGATAGTTATCAAGTAGCTGAAAAGCAATTTTATTGGCGCGCAAATAGTTTGCAAAGTAATGGTGTTTATTGAACAACGCTTGTTGGTAGTTAATAAATCCCAGCATAATAATTGAAAATAGTAGCGTTGCTATCATAACTTCAATCAAACTAAAGCCAGCTATATTTTTATTATTCACAATAAATAGCCCTTTTTTCTGGGCAATAATCGAGCCAATGTCCTTTTTCAACAATTAATCGATTATTATCAAAATGTGCAAGTGTATATAAATAGAAATCTTCCTCTTTGGCTTCGCCGCGGACTAATACATATTCATCGACTTTTAATAAAGATTGTTTTATACAGGCTTTTAGTTGATAAGTAGGTTCGGTCAAACAATGCCAATTGGCTTTTGGTGTTGGCCAATTTTGGGTTATTGCCCAAGTTAAAGACGAATTAGCCTGATTAAATCGCTGATAGTATTGGCTTTCCATTAAGATGGCTTTTTGCCACGAGTAAATAAGTAGATTGAAGCCAATTAATAGCACTGATCCCACAACCATCAAAATAATCACCATCATAATCGTGCTAAATCCTGACTGGACGGGCATTGGGTTAAAATCGGTTTTCATTTTTGATGATTTCAGTTGTGTGATATTGAATTTGCTTGTTTTTCCTCAATTCAGCCGTAATTGATAACCTAATTGCATCAGGTAGCTGTTTTATTGCAAAGTAGGTGACTTTGATTTCGTTTGAATCGAATAAGTTTTCCCACTTGTTTCCAAAACAGTTTAATGACCCTGTTCTATAAGCTATATTATTTTCTTTATAACGGTAGGTAAAAACATCTGACTTCATGGGGGTCTCTATGTTCCAAACCCAAGAATTGCGGATTTCACTGTCATATCGAATGATAATACATTTTATCTTTTCATTAATTTCAATTGCTTTGGCAGTCATTTTTTTTGGATCGTTAGCAATAAAACCTGCTCGTTTTATATCCTTTTTCATGCCAGCTAATCCAAGATCGATAGCTTGCTGTAGGCGTGTCTTTTGGTAATATTTCATGATACTTGTTTGCAATTGAATATAAAAAGATGTCATTCCCATAACAATAAGGCTAGATAAAATTACACTAATAAGCATTTCAAATAAGGAAAATCCAGACATTTTTAACATGGTGGTAAACCTGTTATATAACTGTTTTCTGCACAAAAACGAATTCGCCCAAGCAAAGAAACGAGAACCTTGCTGGTGCCTATTTTATTTTTTAATTGAAAAGACATTGTTTGAGCTAAATTACGGCGACCTACAATCAAAGCATTTTTATTGTTTGATAGTTCACTAATTTCAACAGAATTGTCTGGTTTCATAAAATAAAGTACGCCCTCATTGCATGAGGAAGGTTTTTCATCGTGAGTAATTGTGATGCACCAAGGAGATGTAAATTGATGGATAATATAATTTTCGTTTTTGCTCGAAGCCTTTATTTGAACTTCGTAGATAAAATAAGCCAACTGCTTAGTTGTGGATACCAACTCATTTCGAAGTTGTTGCTCTTTCCAATGTTGAATGCCAATAGCGGTTAAAATAGCGCTAATACAGATGGTTATTAATAATTCTAGTAATGAAAATCCCAAATCTTGCATAATATTGTCTTGGTAACTATCACGATAGTTACAGAGTATATTTTAATAAAACAATTGGTTATTTGACGTTCTAGATTTGTGATACATTGCTCAAATAAATTGTGTTTTTTTCGTTAATACTTTGCTTTTTGTTTTGATGAAAGGTTTATTTAAAAATTACTCCAAAAAGTGGTCAGGAAAGGTATTGATTTTATTGAAGTTTTTATTTTGCGGTTTTTATTCAAAACACCACCAAAACCACTCCCCAAAACACGCCACCAAAAGCTCAACCTTATCAACTTAACAAAACTTTACGAATATTTAACAAAAAACTGGCGCATTATCAATCAATCGGCTATAATTTGAGCGCTTTCAAAGCAAGGAAAAGCTCATTAGTTGAGCGGATAATTATAAAAATTAAAATAAAACAATAAATTACTTGACAGGATTATCGAAATGCGCTACCATGCATGGCATCTGGCATCTGGCATCTGGCCTGCCAAACCTACGCCCAAAATCTTTTTCAATTTCACCGTAGT
>NZ_JBXSQH010000020.1:0-40888 GCF_057063525.1 Gilliamella sp. X-46
CGCTGCAACGGAGCATTCCGAGCAAATAGGTCAGAGCTGTGGTGGTCATTCAACTAAAATTCATCTTGCGGTTGATAGTGGTGGTTTGCCTATTTGTTTTGAGCTTTCTGAAGGACAACGACATGATATCACTTATGCAGAAAACCTAGTTGAAAAACTCGATGAAGTGAATATAGTGATAGCCGATAAAGGTTATAACAGCGAGCCTTTTCGGTGCTTTGTTCGTCAAAAAAGCGGACGAACGGTGATTGCTAAACGTAATTATGGTAAGGATATAGATAAAAGCAGTATAGATAGGTGCCTTTATCGCTATCGTCATTTAGTCGAGAATGCCTTTGCTAGAATCAAGCAATATCGTCAAATATCAACTAGATACGATAAGTTAGAAAGGAATTATGCCAGTATGGTATCACTGGCATTTATGTTAATGTGGCTGCCAATGTATTGTTGAGCAATTTATGTACAGTAAAGATCAACAGCCCCTAATATTTTTTTGATATAGATAATTTTTTGTGTCGTAAAAACTAGCTAATTCACTCATCTAATGTTGCTTCGCCTACTCCAAAATGTTTAGCTAACTCGCCAATAAAAAGGTAGGCATTGGTTAAGGCACAATTTACCAATTGTTGTTTTAAACTGTCCTTTAAATTTTTTAACTATAATATGTTTCCCTCTATGATTTTTTGTGATATTTGTTCATTTTTAGGACAAATATCAATCTTTTATAAATAATTAACCAAGTACCTATTATTTTATAAAATTTTGTGGTAAAAAGTGGGGTTAAGTGGTAAAAATAGGGTTGTTTATTAACACGTTGATTTCTATTGATTAAAAACTAATGAGAAATTAATAAATAATGGTGCATTTATGTTTAGCGGTGCAATTTCAATCAATTTAGATAATAAAGGGCGGTTAGCTATTCCTACTCGTTACCGTGAATTTTTATCTGAAGGTATGGTTTGCACAATTGGTTTATATCATCCTTGCTTGACACTTTATTCAATGTCTGAGTGGAAATGCATAGAACAACAACTTGCAACATTATCAACAATTGTTGAAGCTGAACGTAGAATTAAGAGATTGTTATTGGGATATGCGATCGAGTGTCTGATGGATAATTCAGGACGGATTTTATTGCCACCTACATTACGTACTTATGCAAAATTAGAAAAAAATACAATGTTTGTTGGTCAATCTAATAAATTTGAAATTTGGGATGAGACAATTTGGTATCAACAAATAAGCGACGATATTGCTGCGTTACCCACAGATATTGAAAGTTTATCAGATAATTTAAAAAGTTTAACTATTTAATAAGAGTAAAAGATTAATGGATTATCAACATACAACAGTATTATTAAACGAAGCTGTAGAAGCATTAAATATAAAAAAAGATGGCATTTATGTTGATGGTACTTTTGGGCGAGGAGGTCATTCTCGTTTAATACTTGAACAACTTGGAGCACAAGGACGATTGATTGCTATTGATCGTGATGAGCTTGCTGAGCAAGCCGCGTTGCAGATAGAGGATTCAAGATTTACTTTTATTCGTGGAGAGTTTTCAAATATATATCAATATATTAGTGAATTAGAGCTATTGGGTAAAATTAATGGTGTTTTGTTAGACCTCGGTGTTTCATCACCACAACTTGATGATCCCGAAAGAGGATTTTCTTTTATGCGTGATGGGCCGCTTGATATGAGGATGAATAACCATAAAGGTTTGACAGCAAGTGAATGGTTACTCAGCAGTGACGAAGAAAATATTACATGGGTATTAAAGACATTCGGTGAAGAGAAATTTGCCAAACGCATTGCTCGAGCGATCGTGGAACAGAATAAAGTTTCACCAATCACCCGTACATTGGAGTTGGCTAATTTAATTGAAAAAGCAACACCAAGAAAAGATAAAAACAAGCATCCCGCTACACGCAGTTTTCAAGCTATTCGTATTTATATTAATAGTGAATTGGAAGAAGTTGAGCAAGCATTAAATAGTAGTTTATCTTTTCTTGCTAACCAAGGAAGGCTGGCAGTTATTAGCTTTCACTCTTTGGAAGATAGAATTGTAAAGCAATTTATTAACAAGCAAAGTAAAGGCCCGAATTTACCAACTCGATTACCATTAACAGAGCAACAAATTAAACAATATGGTAGTGTTAAATTAAAATCTCTTGGCAAAATTAAGCCAAGTACTATTGAAATTAATAATAACCCACGTTCTAGAAGCGCAATATTAAGGGTAGCAGAAAGAAAAAATGGATAGTAACCAAAACAATGATACTTTTCGAGAAAAAATCTATATTGATAAAGATATTCAAAAAAGACCAAGCAAAAGCTTATTTGGTTTAATTGTTTGTGATTTGTTTGGCCACCAAAAAATTTCGTTGTTATTATTTACCATGATTATTATTTCTGCTGGCGCTGTACTAATAATAACTCAACAGGTTCGCAAACAATTATTTGAACGTGAGCAACTTTTGTTAGAACAGGATGTTTTAGAGAGTGAATGGCGGAATTTGGTCATTGAGGAAAATGTACTTGCTGATCCAAAACGTGTTGAAGAAAAAGCTAAGAATCAATTAGGTATGTCTTATGTGACACCACAAAATGAAACAGTTATTGTGATAAAGAGTAAATAATGAAACCTGCCACTAAACATCAAAAAGATAAAGTTAAAAAGGCTGTAAAGGTAAATAAAGCCAATAAACTGAATAGTAAAAAACAGTTTTTTACACTGAATCGTTTTTACATTGTATATGGTTTTATTATTTTTGCGATTATTTGTCTTATTGTTCGAATGGCATTATTGCAAATTATTGAGCCCGATAAACTTATTGCTGAAGGTAATAAGCGTTCTATTCGTCACCAAGAAATGGATGCGCCAAGAGCTATGATTACTGATCGTAATGGTCGGGCATTAGCAGTAAGTGTGCCAATGTTTGATGTTTGGGCAGATCCTAAAATCATAGTACAAAAAGGTGGTGTTAAAGCAGATGATATCAGGTGGCAAGGGTTAGCCAAAACGTTAAATATCCCCATGTCAATATTACAACAAAAACTAGGCAACCCATCAATGCGATTTGTTTATTTGTCTAAACAAGTAACACCAACAATATCTGACTATTTAAAAAAACTGAAATTACCGGGAATATCATTTGCAAAAACATCTAAACGTTATTATCCAGCGGCAGAAAATATAGCTCAATTGATTGGTTTAACAGACATTGATGAAAATGGTACTGAAAAGGGATCTGAGGGTATCGAAAAAAGTTTTAATAAGTGGTTAATTGGAGAATCAGGGCAAAGAATAGTTAGGCGTGACAGAGTAGGTCGTGTTATTGAAGAATTAGAGCGGACAGAAAGTGAAACAGCATCAGATCTAACATTAAGTATTGATGAACGGTTACAATCTTTAGTTTATAGTGAATTAAGTCAGGCGGTTGAATTTAATAAGGCTGATAGTGGTACTGCGGTTTTAATTGATGTACATACCGGTGAGATTTTAGCGATGGCAACCAGTCCATCTTATAATCCTAATAACCGTTCATCAATTGATTATAGTTTATTGAGAAATAGAGCTGTTACCGATGCATTTGAGCCGGGCTCTACAGTAAAACCTTTAGTTGTGATGGCGGCTTTAGAGAAAAAAATTGCAGATTTGAATACTATTGTTGATACCAGACCATTTTTAGTAAATCGTTATGAAATTAAAGATGTATCATATCAAAAATCATTGAATTTGGCTGGTATTTTAGAAAAATCAAGTAATGTAGGTGTAAGTAAATTAGCCTTACAAATGCAGCCTAATGAGCTTGTTGAATATTATAGTCGTTTTGGATTAGGGCAACCTACTGGGTTGGGTTTGGGCGGTGAAGTTAGTGGTTCAATTGCAGCTGATAGAACCCGAAAGTGGGCAGATATTGAGAGAGCAACTTTTGCTTTTGGATATGGATTAAGTGTGACTCCTCTACAATTAGCAAGGGCTTATGCAACTATTGGTAGTTATGGGGTTTATCGTCCTGTTTCTATTTTAAAAGTGACTGAACCTGTTAAAGGCGAGCGAGTTGTACAAGAAAAAATAGCTAAAACAGTAGTTCAATTAATGGAAGCGGTTGCAGTGACAGGTGGTGGGACCAAGGCATCTGTTCCTAGCTATAGTGTGGGTGTAAAAACAGGTACAGCTAAGAAATTATCTGGCGGACGTTATGTCAATCAATATCTTGCTTATACTGCAGGTATCGCACCAGCAACAGGGCCAAAATATTCATTGGTTGTTGTTATTGATAATCCTAAAGCTGGTCAATATTATGGTGGCTCAGTTTCAGCTCCTGTATTTAGTCGTATTATGGGGGGCGTGTTAAGAACGATGAATGTTCAGCCTGACCGCCAAGTTGATGGACAAATGATTATTTATTAATAGGTAAAAAATGATAGCTACAAGCACGTTTAAAACATTATTTGAATTATTAGGCGGGGACCGAAATTTAGAAATAGACGATTTTCCGCTTAGTCATTTACGTATTGATAGTCGTAACGTGAAGAAAAATGATGTTTTTGTTGCTATAAAGGGACATTCTGTTGATGGCCGTTCATTCATCCCTCAAGCTATTTCAGCGGGTGCAGTCGCGGTGCTAGTTGAAACAAATAGCAAATTAAATGATTTAAAAATAGATTATCTTGAGCATGATAATAAATTTGTAATCCCACAAATTAGTGTTTTTCAACTTTCACGGCGTTTATCATTGATTGCTAATGATTTTTATCATTTCCCTTCTAAAAAATTATCTGTTATTGGTGTAACCGGAACAAATGGAAAAACAACTGTTACACAACTCATTGCTCAATGCACAACATTACTCAATGATAAAACGGCAATTTTAGGCACCATTGGTAATGGTATTTATAATCAACTTGAACCAGCTGTAAATACAACAGCATCGGCAATAGATATACAATCTTTGTTAGCTGATTTTGTAAAAAAACAGGTAAAAGTTGTAGCGATGGAAATTTCTTCTCATGGACTTGTGATGAATCGAGTTAAAGGTTTAAATTGTGCGGCAACAGTATTTACCAATTTGAGTCGTGATCATCTTGATTATCATAAAACTATGAGTAAATATGCAAAAGCAAAATGGTCATTATTTAGCCCTGATGAAAAAGAAAGGCTAGTTGAAACTTCAGGTAAATCGATTATTAATTATGATGATAAATATGGTAAACGATGGATTGAAAAGCTTTCACATGTGACAGCTGTATCATGCCAACCGAAATCATTACGTCGGTTAAAAGCTTTAAATAGATCTTATGTCGGTGCTTCTATGATCGAATATTATGATAAAGGCGCTAAAATTCATATGGAATCAAGTTGGGGGAATGCCATTATCAATAGTCGATTATTAGGTGAATTTAATGTTTCTAACTTATTACTATCTATTGCTACATTACTAACGCTTAATTACCCGTTTTTTGCTGTAGTAAATATGGCTTGCTTCCTCAAGCCGATTTGTGGTCGGATGGAAGTGTTACATGAAAAAAATAGTCCTACAGTCATTGTTGATTATGCGCATACTCCAGATGCATTACAAAAGGCATTACAAGCAAGCCGAATCCACTGTCAAGGAACGTTATGGGTTATTTTTGGTTGTGGGGGTGATAGAGATACTGGGAAAAGGCCATTAATGGCAGAAATTGCGGAACAATTTGCTGACAAAATTGTGCTAACTAATGATAACCCCCGAACCGAAGATGAAATAAAGATTATTCACGATATTCAACAAGGTTTACATTCTACTGACAACATACAAATAATCCCTGATAGAATTCAGGCTATTACACAAACATTATCGAAAGCTGAAATTAATGATGTGATTTTAATTGCAGGTAAAGGTCATGAAGATTATCAAATAATTGGCAAAACCAAATATCACTATTCTGATCAAGAAACAGTGAAACAGCTTTTAGGAGTAGAGAATCGATCATGATTCCTTTAAAAATCAAAAAAATAAAAGAAGTTGTGAATGGTAAGTCTTATTATATTCAAGATGAAAATAAGATTATTGATTCTATTTGTACCGATTCAAGAAAAATCACCCCACAGTCACTGTTTATTGCATTAGCTGGTGATAATTTTGATGGGCATAAGTTTGCTTCACAGACGATAAAAGATGGTGCTATTGTGGCTATTGTTAATCATAAAATAGATGATGCTTTAATACCACAAATAGTCGTCAATGATACTCGGCAATCACTAGGACAAATTGCCGCTTTTATTCGAGAACAAAGCAAAGCTAAAATTGTTGCTTTAACGGGCTCCTCAGGAAAGACTTCCGTTAAAGAAATGACTGCGTCAATTTTACAACATTGTGGGCAAACACTTTACACGCAAGGTAATTTTAATAACGATATTGGTGTACCATTAACATTATTTCGCTTAACCGAGCAAGACCAATTTGCAGTGGTAGAGTTAGGTGCTAATCATATTGGCGAAATTGCTTATACAACCAAGATAGTTAAACCGCAAAGCGCTTTAATTAATAATATTGCCGAGGCCCATATTGAAGGTTTTGGTTCACTTGACGGCGTGGCAACGGCTAAAGGTGAAATTTTTGCAGGCTTACCTCAAAATGGCATTGCTATCATTAATTTAGATAGTTGCTCTGATAGATGGTTTACTCAGCTAACAAACAAAAAAGTTTGGACTTTTTCATTAGCAAATTCATCAGCAGATTTTTATGCTAGTAATATTCAACATACTGAAAGTACGACCTTTACATTGCATACGCCAAAAGGTGAATGCTCAATTCTCTTACCGCTAGTTGGATTGCATAATGTGTCAAATGCGATCGCTGCATCCGCTTTAGCAATTTCTGTTGGTGCAAATTTGGATCAAATTAGAAACGGTTTAACAACTTTAAAACCAGTAAAAGGTCGATTATATCCAATAAGATTAAACCAAACTCAATTAATTTGGGATGATTCTTATAACGCCAACGTTGGGTCAATGTCAGCGGCAGTTAAGGTATTAGCAAAACAACCAGGGTATCGAGTTTTAGTCGTTGGTGATATGGGGGAACTTGGTAATGAGGCTGAAAAATATCATCGACAAATCGGCGAGCTTGCTTATCAAGAAAAGCTAGATTGTGTCGTTAGTGTCGGTAAATTAAGTCAATATATTAGTCAGTATAGTGGTGTAGGTTATCATTTTAATAATAAACAAGATGCAGTAAATTTTCTGTTAATGCTCTTAAATCAACATCCCTCTTTAACAATGTTAGTTAAAGGTTCGCGTAGTGCGAAAATGGAAGAGCTTATCGAAAAAATTCAAATTGAACAACTCAAAATGAGTCAGGATTAAAATTATGTTGGTGTGGATATCAGAATATTTAGTTAAACATTTTAGCTTTTTTAATGTTATTTCTTATTTAACAGTAAGAGCAATTTTAGCGTTGTTAACCTCATTGTTAATTTCATTAATAATGGGACAAAAAGTTATTGATTGGTTACAAAAATTACAAATTGGCCAAGTTGTTCGCCATGATGGACCTGAATCTCATTTAAGTAAAAAAGGTACACCAACAATGGGTGGTACATTAATTCTTGCATCAATTTCGATATCGGTATTTTTATGGGCAGATCTTCGTAATCCTTATGTTTGGCTGGCATTATTTGTATTAATTGGCTATGGAATTATTGGTTTTGCTGACGATTATTTAAAAGTTATTCGTAAAAATACAGCGGGTCTTATTGCAAGATGGAAGTATTTTTGGCAATCAGTCATTGCATTAATTGTTGCTTTTGGTCTTTATGTTTATGGAAAAGATAGTTCAGTAACTGTACTAGTTGTGCCTTTTTTTAAAGATGTTATGCCACAGTTAGGATTATTATTTATTCTTTTTACCTATATTGTCATTGTCGGTGCTGGCAATGCTGTTAATCTAACCGATGGACTTGATGGACTAGCCATTATGCCAACAGTCTTTGTTGCTGCTGGTTTTGCTCTAGTATCTTGGGCAACAGGTAATGTTAATTTTGCTGCTTACTTACATATTCCTTATATTAAATTTGGTGGTGAATTGATGATTGTCTGTACAACAATTATTGGTGCTGGGTTAGGTTTTCTATGGTTTAATACTTATCCTGCTATGGTTTTTATGGGGGATGTTGGATCGCTTGCATTGGGAGGGGTATTTGGCATTATCGCTGTTTTATTACGACAAGAATTCCTATTATTGATAATGGGAGGCATATTTGTTGTAGAAACATTATCAGTAATTTTGCAAGTTGGTTCATATAAATTACGAGGTAAACGGATATTTAAAATGGCACCGATTCATCATCATTATGAACTAAAAGGTTGGCCAGAGCCTCGTGTTATTGTACGTTTTTGGATTATTTCATTAATGTTGGTATTAATTGGTTTATTAACTTTGAAATTACGTTAATTTAAAAACAGCTCAGGATTGAATCATGGTTAGCTATCAGGGTAAAAATATTGTTATTGTTGGATTAGGTATCACTGGTCTTTCTTGTGTGAATTATTTTCTTGCTCAAAATATTATCCCAAAAGTAATCGATACTCGTTTAAAGCCGCAAGGATTAGAACAATTAGATAATCGAATTAATTATCACTTGGGAGATTTAAAAATTGATTGGTTGCTAAATGCCGATTTAATTATCGTTAGCCCAGGCATTCCATTATCAACTCCTGAATTACAAAAAGCTGCAGAAAAAGGTGTTGAAATTATAGGTGATATTGAACTTTTTTGTCGTGAAGTTAATGCCAAATCTAATAAAAAAATTGTTGCTATTACTGGCGCAAATGGTAAAACTACTGTTACTACATTAATTGGTGAAATCATTAAGTCAGCAGGTATTAGCGTTGGTGTTGGTGGTAATATAGGACAGCCTGCATTATCTTTATTAACCGAAGATTGCGATATATATGTTCTTGAACTATCGAGTTTTCAGCTAGAAACCACTTATAGTTTAAAAGCGACAGTTGCAACAATTTTAAATATTTCAGAAGACCATATGGATCGTTATCCTCTTGGTTTAATGCAATATGTTAAGGCTAAGCATCGTATTTATCATAATGCAAAATACTGTGTTATTAACCATGATGACCAATTAACCATTCCAACAGATAAACAAAGCGATAGAGTTTCATTTGGTATTGATAAAGGTGATTATCATTTAGATAACCACTACGAGTATTTGATTGCACAAGATCAACCTGTGCTAGCAACAAAAGCGATGAAATTAACTGGATGTCATAACTATCTTAATGCATTAGCGGCTTTAGCGATAGCAGATAAATTAAAAATTTCACGACAAGCAAGCATTGCAACAATTGCTTCATTTCATGGTTTACCACATCGGTTTGAATTAGTGTTGGAAAAAAATGGCGTAAAGTGGATTAATGATTCTAAAGCAACCAATGTTGGTAGCACTGAAGCCGCGTTAAATAGTGTAGTTTGCAAAGGGAAATTATATTTATTATTAGGTGGAGACGGAAAATCTGCTGACTTTTCGCCATTAATCCCTTGCTTAAAAAATAGGAATATTGAGGTTTTTTGTTTTGGGCGAGATCGTTATTTACTTAGTAAATTGGCTCCCAATATAACAACAATCACAGAGACAATGGCTGAATCAATGCAAATTATTGCTAAAAAAGTGGTGTCAAATGATGTGGTTCTGCTTTCCCCTGCTTGTGCAAGTTTAGATCAGTTTAAGAATTATGTTGAACGCGGAAAACAGTTTGCACAACTTGCTGACCAATATACTCAAGGGGCTAGGATATGACATTATTTTGGTTAAAAAAACAAGTTAATCCACATATCCCATTTGACAATCAGTTACTCTGGACAGTGCTTAGTTTAATGACCTTTGGCTTAATAATGGTAACATCGTCTTCGATGTCATTTAATGACAGTAATCCATTCTTTTATACACAACGAGAGCTTATTCAGTTAGGAATATCGCTATTTTTTATGTCTATTACGTTGTATATTCCGATGCAACGCTGGCAACAGTTTGGTTCAGTGTTACTGATCATTGCTATTATTATGTTAATTGTCGTATTGGGTATAGGCTCTTCAATAAACGGTGCATCGCGTTGGATACCTTTAGGAGTATTTAATTTTCAGCCCGCGGAGCTTTCAAAATTAGCGTTATTTTTATTTTTAGCTGGTTATTTATCGCGTAAATCTGAAGAAGTACAAAGTGGATTTTGGGGTTTTTTTAAACCAATGGTTGTTATGGCTGTACTCTCTATTTTGTTACTTAAGCAACCCGATTTAGGTACTGTTATCGTTTTATTTATGGTAACTATTGGTATTCTATTTATTGCTGGTGCCCAATTGTGGCAATTTATTGCTATTTTGCTAACTGGTGTTGGTGCAGTGATTTGTTTGATTTTATACGAGGCTTACCGTTTAACTCGGCTGTTAACCTTTCTTGACCCTTGGCAAGATGCAACTGGATCCGGTTATCAATTAGTTGCCTCATTAATGGCAATTGGTAGTGGAGGAGTTACGGGACAAGGTATGGGAAATTCTATTCTGAAATTAGGTTATTTACCTGAATGTCATACCGATTTTATTTTTTCAATTATTTCTGAAGAGTATGGATATATAGGTGTAGTTGCTTTATTGTCATTACTTTTCTTTTTGACATTCAAAGCGCTTGCAATTGGTTATCGAGCGCTTAATGAGGGGTTATTGTTTTCGGGTTATTTAGCCTGTGAAATTGGAATATGGTTTGGTTTTCAAACATTTGTTAATGTTGGTGTTACATCTGGTATGTTACCAACTAAAGGATTAACATTACCATTTATTAGTTATGGCGGTTCAAGCCTTATTGTGATGAGTATTGCGGTTGCAATATTACTCAGAATAGATTTTGAATTTAGGCAACAACAAGCGCAAGCAAGAATAAGGTTAGTTAAATAATGAAAAAATTATTAGTTATGGCAGGAGGAACTGGCGGACATGTCTTTCCCGGTATTGCTGTTGCGCATTATTTGATGAAGCAAGGTTGGCAAGTAAGATGGTTAGGTACTGCTGATCGTATGGAAGCACATCTCGTCCCTGAAAATGGTATTGAGATCGATTTTATCGAAATATCAGGGTTACGAGGAAAAGGTGTGATGGCATTATTAAAAGCACCTTATAAAATTCTAAAAGCAGTTTTACAAGCACGAAAAATTTTGAAAGCCTATCGTCCAGACGTTGTTTTAGGTATGGGCGGATATGTTTCTGGTCCTGGAGGGATTGCAGCAAAAACACTCGGCATACCGGTTGTATTACATGAACAAAATGGTATAGCAGGTTTAACTAACAAGTGGCTAGCTAAAATTGCGACTAAAGTTTTGCAAGCATTTCCTAGTGCTTTTCCTAACGCTGAAGTCGTAGGTAATCCTGTACGTAGTGATCTTTTAACTGTTGTAAAACCCGAAGAAAGGTTCAAAGATCGTAATGGACCAATCAGAGTGTTAGTCATGGGAGGAAGTCAAGGTGCGAAGATTATCAACGATATTGTGCCCCAAGTGATATCTAAATTATCAGATGAATATGTGGTATGGCATCAAACGGGTAAAGGAATGTTAAATTCGGTAATGCAGTCTTATCAAAATTGCGATATGACTAATAATAAAGTGACTGAGTTTATAACTGATGTTACAGATGCATACAATTGGGCAGATATTGTGATTTGTCGTAGTGGAGCATTAACTGTTAGTGAAATCGAAGTCGTTGGTATTGGTGCTATTTTTGTTCCGTTTATGCATAAAGATCGTCAGCAATTTTGGAATGCAAAATCATTAGCGGATATAGGTGCTGCGGATATAATAGAACAACCAAATTTTAACGTTGAATCATTATCAAAGTTACTATTAAATTTAAATCGCGACAAGTTATTAGAAATGGCAATTAAAGCTAAAAGTTTATCTATTGTAAATTCAACAGAGAAAGTAGCGGAATCCCTTAACTCAGTGATAAAATAATTAGCTTTTGGTATGATTATGTAATAATTTTGTAAAAAAAACTTCTGTTTATGTGGATATTTGAGTCAATGACTTGTTTGGACTAAAAAAATAACTAGGATACGAATGTTCAACGGTGATATGACAAGGTACACTAAACAACAAAGAATGATTAGGAGTTCGATAGTGAATACAAAGGAATTAGCTAAATTAAGAGCCATTATTCCTGAAATGAAACGAGTCAAGCATATTCACTTTGTGGGTATTGGTGGCGCTGGTATGGGTGGCATAGCTGAAGTTCTAGCCAATGAAGGCTATGAAATTAGTGGTTCAGATATTGCTGAAAATGCTGTGACTCAACATTTAGAAATGTTAGGTGCGAAAATTGTTATTGGCCATGCTGCTGAAAATGTGATTGATTCAAGTGTTGTCGTTATATCTTCTGCTATTTCACAAGACAACATTGAAGTAGTTGCTGCACGTGAAGCTCGCATACCAGTGATTCAACGAGCGGAAATGTTGGCAGAATTAATGCGTTTTCGCTATGGAATCGCTATTGCCGGTACACATGGTAAAACTACTACGACAGCTATGGTTACAGCTATTTATGCCGAAGCAAAACTTGACCCAACTTTTGTCAATGGAGGTTTGGTTAAAGCAGCTGGAACTCATGCACAATTGGGTAGTAGTCGTTATTTTATTGCCGAAGCAGATGAAAGTGATGCATCGTTTCTTCATTTGCAGCCAATGGTCTCTATTATAACAAATATCGAACCAGACCATATGGATACTTATCAAGGTAGTATTGATAATCTTAAACAGACATTTATTTCATTTTTACGTAACCTTCCATTTTATGGTTTAGCTATTATGTGTTATGACGATACCATTAATCGTGAATTATTGCCGATTGTTGGACGTAAAGTCATTACTTATGGGTTTAGTGAAGAAGCTGATGTAGTTATTAAAAATTATCGTCAAGAACGAGGGGTTAGTTATTACACGGTGTGCCGCCCAGATCGCCAAGATTTAAATATTGAGTTAAATGCACCAGGTAAACATAACGCTTTAAATTCAGCAGCTGCAATTATTGCTGCAACCGAAGAGGGTATTGATGATGAATCAATTATAAATGCATTAGCTAAATTTGCTGGTACTAGTCGACGTTTTGATTTATTAGGTGTTTTTCCTCATGCTGATGGTGGAGATATTATGATGGTTGATGATTATGGTCATCATCCAAGTGAAGTCAATGCCACTATTCAAGCTGCTAGAAATGGTTGGCCTGATCGTCGCTTAGTTATGTTATTTCAACCACATCGATATACACGAACTCGCGATTTATTTGATGACTTTGCACAAGTACTTTCTCAAGTCGATGCTCTTGTGATGTTAGATGTCTATTCTGCGGGTGAACAGCCTATTGCTGGGGCTGATAGCCGATCTTTATGTCGTTCAATTCGTAATCGAGGTAAAGTTGACCCTATTTATGTTTCTGATTTAGAAATCTTACCTGAGATTATGGAAGAGATATTGCAAGGTGGCGATTTATTATTAACACAAGGAGCTGGTAGTGTTGGTCGTATAGCGCGCCAATTAACCAAAACTCAATTATCTTCAAAAGAGGTTTTATAAAAATGGTTGATAAAGTGGCTGTATTGTATGGCGGTACCTCTGCCGAAAGAGAAGTATCACTTAAGTCAGGAAAAGCTGTACATGCAGGATTATTGGCAAATGGTATTGATGCGCATCTTATTGATACTAAATATCATCCGATTACCAATTTAAAGGAAGAAGGATTCACAAAAGCTTTTGTTATTCTGCACGGACGTGGTGGAGAAGACGGTATTGTTCAAGCAATTTTGACCTATCAAAATATCCCTTATACAGGTAGTGATGTTTTGTCATCAGCATTAACAATGGATAAATTAAAAACTAAATTAGTTTGGAAATCGCTTAATTTACCTGTTGCTGATTATGTTATGGTAGAAAGATCGCAATCAATTGATACAAATGCTATTGTTAAGCAACTTGGTTTACCATTGTTTGTTAAACCAAGTCATGAAGGTTCAAGCGTAGGTATGGCTAGAGTTAATGAAGCATCTGAATTAGAAGTCGCCATTAACGCAGCTTTTAAATATGATAGTGTTGTGATGGTTGAGTCATTTTTAGCAGGCTCTGAATTTACAGTGGCTATTGTAGGTGAAGAAGTTTTACCATCAATTCATATTAAACCTACAAGCAAATTTTATGATTATGATGCTAAATATTTATCTGATACGACTCAGTATTTTTGTCCAAGTGGTTTATCAGATGATAAAGAACAAGAAATTCGTCAATTAGCCTTGGATGCTTATAAAGCTGTAGGGTGTCGAGGATGGGGAAGAGTTGATATTATGTTTAATGCTAATCAAAAACCATTCTTACTGGAAGTCAATACTGCTCCAGGTATGACGGATCATAGCTTGGTTCCAATGGCTGCAAAACAACATGGCTGGTCGTTTAATGAGCTTGTTGTCAGAATTTTAAATTTGGCAACGTTATAATTGGCCCTTATTGTTATGAAACAAGTTAGACAGGCGGCGCATAGACGAGAAGATAAAAATAAAAGGCGGCTGCTTATCTTTCGTAATACAGAGCAATTAGTAGGCTTTTTGTTCTTAATTATGATCATCCTTATTAGTATTTGGGTTGTTAAAAGCTTTAAAAATTGGATGGATGATCCCGAACAAATGGTATTGTCGCAATTAACATTAAGCGGGGAACACACTTATACAACTGAGGACGATCTTAGGGAAGCTATTTTAGGATTAGGATTGCCTAATACCTACATTGGACAAGATGTTAATGATATTCAACAAGAAGTAATGCGATTTCCGTGGGTTAAGCAAACGAGTGTACGTAAACAGTGGCCAGATAGGTTAATTGTTTATGTTGAAGAATATAAACCAGTTTTTTATTGGAATGACCTATTTTTACTTGATGAGAATGGTAATGTTTTTAGCGTGCCACTTGACCGTATTACTGAATTACAATTGCCAAGACTATATGGTCCTGAAGGTAAAGCTAAATCGGCGTTAGAAACTTATTATAAATTAGAGAATCTTTCTAAAAAATTAGCGAACAATCAGTTGGCATTACATATTAAAGCAGCGATAACAGATGAGCGTAATGCATGGCAATTGATGGTAAAACAGTGTGTATCTGGTTTTTGTCTTGAAAATCAGGAAATAAAGTTGTTGTTAGGTAATGAAAATATTGAACAGCGATATCAACAATTTATTAAATTATTTCCAGAAATTCAATCAAGAGTCCCAGAAAATGAAAGAATAGTGGTAGCTGATTTACGTTATGAAAATGGTATTTCAGTACAAAGAGAAAAATTGGTGCAGTAAGGAATAAATTAAGGCTGGAGTATGAAAGCAACAGAAAAAAAATTGGTTGTTGGGCTAGAAGTTGGTACATCCAAAGTACTTGCCCTTGTTGGTGAAGTTCTTCCTGATGGTATTGTTAATATTATTGGTGTGGGACATTGTCCATCAAAAGGGGTTGATAAAGGTGGTGTGAATGATTTAGAGTCCGTCGTTAAATCAATCCAACGAGCAGTTGATCAAGCTGAACTTATGGCTGATTGTCAAATATCTTCAGTATATTTAAGCCTTTCTGGTAAACATATCCGCTGTCAAAATGAAATAGGTATGGTACCAATAGCGGATGAAGAAGTTACTGCAGAAGATGTAGATAATGTTGTTCATACCGCAAAATCAGTCAGGATTTTAGATGAGCACCGTATTTTACATGTCATTGCGCAAGAATATTCCATCGATTTACAAGAAGGTATTAAAAATCCTATTGGCCTATCTGGGGTAAGAATGAAGGCCAAAGTGCATTTAGTTACCTGTCATAATGATATGGCTAGAAATATTGTTAAAGCCGTCGAGCGTTGCGGATTGAAAGTGGATCAACTGATTTTTTCTGGATTGGCTTCTAGCTATGCAGTTTTAACGGATGATGAAAAAGAACTCGGTGTCTGCGTAATTGATATAGGTGGTGGTACAATGGATGTAACGGTTTATACTGGTGGTGCTTTACGCCATTCTGTTGTCATTCCTTATGCAGGTAATGTTGTTACTAGTGATATTGCTTATGCGTTTGGTGCACCGCCAATGGATGCAGAAAATATTAAGATTCGTTATGGGTGTGCTGTGGGTTCACTAATTGGCAAAGATGAAGTCATCGATGTACCAAGTGTTGGTGGAAGGCCGTCTAGATCATTACAACGACAAACACTTGCCGATGTTATTGAACCTCGCTATTCGGAACTGCTTTCGTTGGTACAAAAAGAGTTACTTGCATTGCAAGAAGAGCTTAAAAAACAAAATGTCAAATATCAATTAGCGGCAGGTATTGTTTTAACTGGTGGTGCAGCTCAAATAAAAGGAATGGTAGAGTGTGCCGAAAAAGTTTTTCAAAATCAAGTTCGTATCGGGCAACCACTAAATATATCAGGCTTAACCGATTATGTACAAAAACCTTATTGTTCAACAACTATAGGGCTATTACATTATGGAAAACAAAGTTTATTAAGTGATGATTCAAAAGACAGTAATAAATCATCATTAAAAGGGATAGCTAAACGATTGACCGGTTGGTTTAAAAAAGAGTTTTAGCTAGTATATTTCAAGAACTTCGTGGACATTGTAGACGATTATCTGTACAATGTTCCAAGATCGTAAATTTGGAGATAAGTTATGTTTGAGCCTATGGTTGCAGATGATGAACCAGCAGCAGTCATTAAAGTTATTGGTGTCGGTGGTGGCGGCGGTAATGCTGTCGAGCATATGATTGCTGAACATATTGAAGGTGTTGAGTTTTTTGCGGCAAATACCGATGCGCAGGCATTAAAAAGAATTAAGGTAGGTCAAACTATCCAAATCGGAACTAATGTCACTAAAGGGCTTGGCGCAGGTGCTAATCCAGAAGTTGGTAGAAATTCTGCTGAAGAAGATCGTGAGGTTATTCGTAGTGCTATTGAAGGTGCGGACATGGTCTTTATCGCAGCAGGAATGGGCGGGGGAACAGGAACAGGTGCTGCCCCAGTTGTTGCGGAAATAGCAAAAGAATTAGGTATTCTAACAGTTGCTGTTGTTACTAAGCCTTTTGGCTTTGAAGGTAAAAAGCGTATGGCTTTTGCTGAACAAGGCATTTCAGAGTTAGCAAAGCATGTTGATTCTCTGATTACTATTCCAAATGACAAGCTTTTAAAAGTATTAGGTCGAGGTGTTAAATTACTTGACGCTTTTGCAGCTGCTAATGGTGTTTTAAAAGGTGCAGTACAAGGTATTGCTGAACTTATTACTAAACCGGGTCATATCAATGTTGACTTTGCTGACGTAAGAACAGTGATGTCTGAAATGGGATATGCTATGATGGGATCTGGTCGAGCTAGTGGTGATAATCGAGCAGAAGAAGCTGCTGAAATGGCGATTTCTAGCCCTTTACTTGAAGATATCGATTTATCTGGTGCTCGAGGCGTATTAGTCAATGTAACCGCAGGGTTAGATCTTGGCTTAGAAGAATTTGAAACAGTAGGTAGCACAGTTAGAGCATTTGCTTCTGACAATGCGACAGTGGTTGTTGGTACAACTTTTGACCCAGATATGTCTGATGAAATTCGAGTAACAGTGGTTGCAACTGGTATTGGTATGGATAAGCGTTCAGAAGTTAAAATTCCTAAACCTGTACCACGTAATGAATTATTTGCTCAAAATAATACGCTGGGACAACAAGAGGAAAAATTGGCTAAAGTTGTTAATGAACCAACAGCTTCTTCTATTGAAGATCATAAAATTTTAGATATTCCTGCTTTCATCCGTAAGCAAGCGAATTAAAGTTGAACTTATTTGATTTTTTATTGTCAAAGTCAATAGGAAATACAAGTAAAAAAGTAGGTGCAAAGTGAAACAAAGAACATTAAAAAAGACTATTCAAGCAACTGGTGTTGGTTTACATACTGGCAAGAAAGTTACTTTGACATTACGTCCTGCGCCTGAAAACACAGGTATTATTTATCGTCGTACTGATTTAAATCCATATGTGGATTTTCCTGTAGATGCAAAATCAGTGCGCGACACAATGCTTTGTACTTGTTTAGTAAACGAAGACAATGTTCGTATTTCAACTGTTGAGCATATCAATTCTGCTTTAGCAGGGTTAGGTATTGATAATCTTATTATTGAAGTTAATGCCCCTGAAATACCAATTATGGACGGTAGTGCAAGTCCTTTTGTTTATTTGTTGCTTGATGCAGGTATTGCCGAACAAAATGCGCTTAAAAAGTTTTTGCGCGTAAAAGAACTTGTTCGAGTTGAAAATGGTGATAAATGGGCAGAGGTAAGACCTTATAGTGGCTTTAGATTAGATTTCACTATTGATTTTCATCATCCTGCTATCGATAGCAGTTCGCAACGTTATCAATTAGATTTTTCGTCTGAATCGTTTATTCGCCAGATCAGCCGTGCAAGAACTTTTGGTTTTATGCGTGATATCGAAGCGTTACAGTCTAAAGGTTTATGTTTAGGTGGTAGCTTAGATTGTGCAATTGTTGTTGATGATTATAAAGTACTTAATGAAGACGGTCTACGTTTTGAAGATGAGTTTGTACGTCACAAAATGCTTGATACTATTGGTGATTTATATATGAGCGGTCATAATATGATTGGTGAAGTAGTTTGTTATAAATCAGGTCATGCATTGAATAATCAATTATTGCAAGCATTGCTTGCTAAACAAGATGCATGGGAATATGTGACATTTACAGAAGAGCAAACTGTACCATTTGCGTTGGGTACTCAACAGCTTATTCTAGCGTAAAATCATAAGCAATATTGTTATAATTATAAACGCTCCTATTTTTAATGGGAGCGTTTTTATTTTATATTTAAAGAGATAATAATATGAATAATAGTCATTTTTTTGCTCATTTATCACGATTAAAACTAATTAACCGTTGGCCTTTAATGCGTAATGTAAGAACGGAAAATGTATCGGAGCATAGCTTACAAGTTGCTTTTGTTGCACATGCTTTAGCCATAATTAAAAACAAAAAATTTAATGGTGATGTGAATCCTGAGCGAATCGCATTATTAGCCATGTATCATGATGTTTCAGAAGTCATAACCGGTGACTTACCAACACCTACAAAGTATTATAATCCGCAAATCACGGTTGAATATAAAAAGATTGAAAAAATAGCACAACATAAACTTATTAATATGCTACCTAAAGAGTTACAAGATGACTTTAGAGCATTAATCGATGATGATTTTTATGCTGAAGCAGAAAAAAGTATCGTAAAACAGGCTGACGCATTATGTGCTTATCTTAAAACTATTGAAGAATTGAGTGCAGGTAATAATGAATTTAAATTGGCCGAACAACGTTTAAAAAAGACTTTATCTGAACGTAATAGTCCAGAAATGAACTACTTTTTGGATGTTTTTCTTCCAAGCTTTAGTTTATCATTAGATGAAATCACAATGGATAAATAGCTTTGCTACTTATGATAAATATAACGTTTAATAGCTTGACCTATTGATAGATAGGTCAGATGGCTTTCAAGTTCGCTTAACTTTTCTAAGTAATCAAGAATCATGCTCATAATATACTTCTTATATTGCTCATTGGTTTTAAACCATCACCAGTATAGTTATAGATACAAAAATCAGAAGATTAAGAAAGTTATTAAGCAAGAGGAATGATATAAATTGAAGTATAGTGTAATTTTGTTGAGGCGTTTTAAAATGCTAAAAACGTTTTAGTCATCCACGATTTTTTTTATCTTATTAAATAATAATATCAGAACATAGACTAAAACGTATGTGCTGCCTGAAACTTCCTTACGATCGGTTATTGGCGTAATAAACATTCTTGAATTTTATTAACTTCATTATTGAGTGCTTCAATAACTAAGTTAGGATGAGATCTTTCAAGTGTTTTTACATTTTCAAATCCATCATTAATCACAGACCCCGTATATTGTTGAGCTTGTTTAATGTTGCTGAATAGATAACGAATATCGTGTTGGTTACGAGTTGCTGTTAAAGTATAACTAACAAAATATTTAGCATGATATTGATAGTCCACGACAGCATTGGCGACAACATGATTACCTTCAACTAATTTGATTGTATCGCCACCATTAACCGTAATAGCTTGTTGGTTAGGCATATTCCAATATGGCCACCATTGTGAACCCAAATAGTTTTCATTACTTAACACAACGGGACTGTTATCCAGTTCTTGTGCAATACATAATGACAAAGATGAGTGTAGGGCGGTAATCGGTCGTGATGTGCTATATTTATTTAATATATCGACACCTGACGAATCTTTAGTGATTTCAGCGCCTTCTGTATGGTAAATTGACACCATTTTTTGAGATGCACAGCTAGTTAGAATAGTTAAAACAGCAAAATAACCAATTAACTTTTTCATACTACATCCTTTTTAAGTCTTATTAATTTTATTTTTTACTAACTGATTAGTTAATATTTAAAAATGATGAATACCAATTTCACTAAAGCCATCCTTGATAAGAAGATTGTTAATCTTCTTTACCACGGATCTTACGAGATAACCGTTTAAACCCATGAGTAAACTTCTTAATTGCCATTGCAAAAAAAGGAACTTTAATTTCAATTCCAAAACGCTCTTGTGCCTCGATCGCATCATTAGCTTTAGTTAACCATATAAAGCCTGAGTTAGTTAAATCAATTGCTTTGATTTTTCCTTCTGGCGTTAAAATAAAATTACCACCGTGCACATCATTAGATACTAAGTTATAGCTGTGAAGTTTTTCGATGCAGCTTTTGACTTGCTCACCATACTCTCTCATTTCTTCCCATTTTAGGCTGCGACCTTCAATAAAATTAAATATCATATAGTGACGTTTGGTTCTTTTGTCAAAAGCGACCAAATAAAGCTCATAAGCAATATCACATTTATCGAGCGATATTTTTGCCAGCTTACGAATTAAATTAAAATAAAAATCACCGGTTATTTTGGCAATGAGTTTACGTTCTAAACGGTGTTCAACGCCACCATCGATTTTAAAAATAAATTTTGTTTGATTATGATTAATTAAGTAAGTATATCGTTCTAATTTATCGCTTGGATCGAGCAATTCATGATGCCCTTCTTCGGACAAAAATTGGTCAAAAAGGTCTAGATAATTTATTTCATCATTTTGTATGTAAGCAAACGTCATTTCTCCACGTTCGGCTTCAATAATTTTTGCAAAGTTATTCAAATTTTATTATCCCAGAGTACATCAAAAAAGTTGGTTTATCTTAAACATTATCAGCATTAAAGTAAATGGAGCTGTAATGGTTAACAATGCGGTATTGTTAAATAATAGCTTCCTAAAAATCAAAAATATTAGTTAGGTGACCAAAATGATATTATGGATAAATTATTCACTTTATATTTTTTGTCGGTTATTTATGTCTAATAAAGTATCTAACTGGTTTTTATATATCATTAGAACAGCAAATCAATTGTTATATACAGGTATCACCACTGATGTTGCTAGACGTTTACAGCAACATCAAAGTGGCAAAGGTGCTAAATGTTTAAAAGGCCATCAGAATTTGACGGTTGTGTATCAGATTTTTATTGGTGACAAATCAATAGCACTAAAGCTTGAATATAAAATAAAACAGCTCTCTAAGCAGAAAAAAGAGGCATTAGTCAAAAACCGTCCCAATTTTGATGAATTATTAAAATTAATCAATTAATCAAAATGTTAAAATTTACATTATCGACATTAGTTTTATCGATGGCACTTTGATTGCTTCAATTTGCTTGTTAAATTCTGATAATTGTTGTCGCCAAAAATCTTCATCAGTTATCCATGGAAAAGCGATAGGAAAAGCCGGATCTTGCCAACGGGCGATAATCCATGCTAAATGGTGAACCATTCTCATCGCTCTTAATGGCTCAATTAATCTAAGTTGTTCTTTATCAAAGTCACAAAACTCTTGATACATTTCAATTAACATATCTAACTGTAAGCGTTGCTCTTGTTGGTTGCCATAAAGTAGCATCCACAGATCTTGAATAGCAGGTCCATTACGAGCATCATCAAAATCAACAAACATTGCACCATCTCGCCATAAAATATTGCCAGCATGGCAATCGGCGTGCAGTCGGATAGGTTGCCAATCATTATGCCAATATTGTTCAACTGTTGTTATTAATTGTGCCAAAATTGTTTTCAGATCAGATTGCACTTTTCTAGGAATAAAATAGCAAGATAATATCCTCTCTTGGGGATGATAAAGATATTCTTCTAATCCGATGGTTGGGCGATGTAAAAAAGGTTGTTTTGTGCCAATTTGATGAATACGACCAAGTAGCATCGCAACGGAGTCCATCTGTTCCAGATTATCTACTTCATATTGCCGTCCGCCAACACTTGGAAATAGGGCAAACCGATAACCTAGATGCTCATGGAGCGTGGTATTATTGAATATTAAAGGAGCAACAACAGGAATTTCAGCGTCAGCTAATTGCTTGGTAAACTGATGCTCTTCAACGATTTGCTCACTACTCCAACGATGAGGTCGATAAAATTTCGCGACATAGCGAGTACGATCCTCATCATGAAATTGATAAACTCGATTTTCATAACTATTTAAAGCGGTAAGACCTGAATCAATGCGAATGCCGATTGATGCCAAACTATCAAAAATTAATTCAGGTGATAAAGCATGAAATGAAAAAGCAGCATCATCCATTACAGGTTTCATTGTTGGCTAAACCATTCATCTAACTTCTGTTTTAAAGGCTCTAAACCCATGCGTTTAGGTGATGAAAAAGGTGCAACAGTAATATCGCCCTGAAAAGGTAAAATCGCTTCTTTAACCATGTTGACCTGTTTTTTTTGTGCGCCAGAAGCCAATTTATCGGCTTTAGTTAATAGTAACATCACGGGAATATCAACCGAGACGGCCCACTCAATCATTTGTTGATCTAAATCTTTTAAAGGATGTCTTATATCCATTAATACAATCAACCCTTTCAAGCTTTCGCGTTTTTGAAGGTATTCTCCTAACGATTTCTGCCATTTACGTTTTATTGCTTCGGGAACTTGCGCATAGCCATAACCGGGCAAATCAACGAGTCGGCAATTTTCTTCCACTTCAAAAAGATTGATTAATTGTGTTCTTCCTGGCGTTTTACTAGTTCTGGCTAATGCTTTTTGATTGGTCAACGTGTTAAGTGCGCTGGATTTGCCTGCATTAGATCTACCGGCAAATGCTACTTCAACCCCGCTATCACTTGGTAAATGAGATATATCAGGTGCACTTAAAATAAAATGTGTTTTTGCATAGTTTAATGGTCGAATATCGGTCATAAAAAAGTATCCTTTAAATGCGCTAATGGCATTTAATTGATTAAAATGCTGTTACTGTATAGAAAAACTCAAGCATTGACAACTTTTTCGACGGCTTTTGTCAATCGTCTCATACCTTCTTTAATTTCTTCCTCGGTTATTAGCAAAGATGGGGTAAAACGCAGTACATTTGGACCTGCATTTAAAATCATCACTTGACTCTCAGTGGCGGCATTTAAAAAATCTCGGGCTTTATTATGGTACTCAGGTTGTAGTTCTGCACCTAACAATAATCCTTTTCCTCGATATTGGCGGAAAAGCTTGAATTTATCATTAATTTCTTCAAGTTGTTCAATGAACAGTGCGCGTCGGTTTTCTACGCCTTCAAGTACTTCAGGGGAATTGATGATATCAAAGGCTTCACAAGCCACAGCACAAGCAAGGGGATTGCCACCATAAGTCGTACCATGTACGCCGGGATGCATGACTGAAGCAATGTCATTGGTTGTTAACATCGCACTAATTGGAAAGCCACCTCCTAATGCCTTAGCCGAGGTTAGAATATCAGGCGTCACACCATATTGCTGATAAGTATATAAACTACCTGTTCTTCCCATGCCGCACTGCACCTCATCAAACACTAGTAATGTTTTATATTCATCACATAGTTTGCGAACACCTTGCAAAAATTCAGGTGTTGCTGATGTTAATCCACCTTCGCCCTGAACAGGCTCTAATACAATAGCACAAGTATGATCATCGATTACCGCTTTTACCGCATCAAGATCATTAAATGGAACATGAATGATATCAGCTGGTTTTGGTCCAAAACCATCAGAATATTTTGCCTGTCCGCCTACCGAAACAGTAAAAAACGTACGGCCATGAAAAGATTGATAAAAAGCAATGATTTTGCTCTTATAAGGGCTATATCTTTGTGCTGCATAATATCGCGCTAGCTTAAATGCGGCCTCATTAGCTTCCGCCCCCGAGTTAGCAAAAAAAACACGATCAGCAAAAGTATTGTCAATCAGTTTTTGAGCTAGATTTAATGCGGGTTCATTAGTAAATACATTACTAACATGCCACAACTTTTCGCTTTGCTCATGTAAGGCTTTTACTAACCGAGGGTTACAATGACCAAGTGCATTAACTGCAATGCCGCCGGCAAAATCAATATATTCTTCACCATTTTGATCCCAAACACGACTACCTTGACCTTTGACAGGAATAAATTGAGCCGGTGCATAAACAGGTAAAATGACTTGATCAAAAAGTTCACGAGTGATTTTTGCAGGCATTGTTTCATCCTTATTTATTTTTATTAAATGATTCATATTATTTTAAGCGAATTAATTGCAGTGTAAAGTAAATAATTATTCAGTTATTTTAAATTAATATTCATTAGGAAAACGATTTTAATTTGCAAACTTATTCAATAATTTTCTTCTGCTCTCTAATTATTTTCAGGTATAATCAGCAACTGTTCGTTAATTGTACTTAAAAAGAGATAAAAATGAGTCGTGTTATTTATTGCCATTATTTAAAAAAAGAAGCGGATGGTTTAGATTTCCAGCTTTATCCGGGAGAGCTAGGCAAGCGAATTTTTAATGAAATATCAAAACAAGCATGGCAAGAGTGGCTCAAAAAGCAAACCATGCTAATTAACGAAAATAAATTTAACATGATGAATCCAGAACACCGCAAAAAAATTGAAACCGAAATGGTTAAATTCCTATTCGAAGGTGAAGATGTTGTTATTGATGGGTATAAACCTCAAAATTGAGATAAAAAATGAAAAATAGCAAAAAGCTCATTGCATTAATTATTACTGTCAGCCTACTAACAGGCTGTCCTAGCCAAAATTCGCACAAAGATGATGAAGACTATTACGTCAAAGATACCAATGCCTTCAATATCTTAATCAGCCAATATGCTAATAACATCGAACAAATTTGGGGGCCAAAAGAAGTCCTTATAGCGGGTCCTAAAGACTATGTTCAATATGAAGATAATCTCAAAACCCGTGTCCATATTAACTTCGTTTCTGGTGTCATAACCATTGAAACCATGGCCGAATCGCCGATCGAAAATTTAAAAGAAGCGATCGTTTCAACATTACTCATGCCAGAGCCGGTTGATATTATTCGCCACGATAAGATCAGCCAAAACTTATCTAAAGATCCATTTTTATTTAATCAGGTATTAGACCAAGACCACCAACCGATTCGCTGGAGCGGTCGGGCCAACAGCTTTGCTGATTATGTTCTTGCCAACAACCTAAAATTCCGCACCTCTGGCCCACATAAAATCGCCTATGTTGAAATCAAACTTGTTCCTAACCACATTAACCAACGAGCTAAAAAATTCTTACCAATTGTTACCGAAGCGTCAAATCGTTATTTTATCGACGAACGCTTGATACTTGCCATTATGGAAGTTGAATCCGCATTTAACCCCTATGCGGTTAGCCGTACAGATGCACTTGGATTAATGCAAGTACAACAACATACTGCAGGTCGTGATATTTTTAAATTACGAGGAAAATCCGGTGAACCAAGTAGAAAGTTCTTACTAGATCCGCGTAATAATGTCGATATGGGAACAGCGTACTTATCATTATTAAAAACCAAGTACTTAGCAGGCATTAACAACCCAATTTCATTAAGATATGCAATGATTACTTCTTACAACGGCGGGGCGGGTAGCGTGTTGCGTACGTTTTCAAATGATCGCAACGAAGCCATCAACATTATCAACTCAATGACACCGCAACAAGTATATCGAAAGCTAGTCACTTCGCATGTTTCGCAAGAGTCGCGGAATTATTTAGTAAAAGTAAGCCGAATTTTAGATAACAAGTAAGTAACCAATATAAATAGCCCACTTTTCACTTTTATGGAAAGTGGGCTATTTTATTTTAAGAATAGAAAGGTCATAATGTTTTGTTAAAAACATAAAATAAAAACTTTAATAAAATCAGTACCTTTCCTGAACGATTTTTTGATGGTTAAATGGCTGTTATTAAAGCGCTTTATTCGTGGTTTTGTTAATTTTTTGTATGCCGGATCCTTGTTTAGGTTGGGTAAATAATTGATTTTTCTTGAAAATAGCAAAACAAAAACTTCAATAAAATCAATACCTTTCCTGACCACTTTTTGGATTTAATTGCGTTATTTTTTTACAAAAAGCAACTCACAAAAAACACCCAAGGTTATGTTGTGTGCCTTATTTCGGCGTCAGAATGTGCCGATAATAGAGGCGGTCAGCACGCCAAACAGGGATGTTTGACGAGTCTGTGTTTTGTCTGGAACAAATTTAAACATTTGAGTATCGAGAAGATGTCCTCAAAGAGCCGAGTATCACGATGATATGAGTAATCATAGTCGATGCGTTAAGACCGAGCGACGGCGTTGGTTGTCGAAGGACACATTCTGCAGCCAAAGCGTGGATTCTCAGGGAATTCGCTTTAACTCCCTAACTCGGACGTGATCGCTATAGCTATTTTGACATTAAACTACAAACGTCAGAAACCAATGCACCCAATCCATCCACCAAAACAAAAAAGGATTTATTTTCCGTCAAAAAGTTGTCAGGAAAGGTATTGATTTTATTAATGTTTTTTGTTTAGTGTTTTTGTTTAAAAAAACACCAAAACCATTCTCCAAAACACGCAACAAAAAGCTTAATCCCATTAACTTAACAAAACTTTACAAATTTTTAACAAAAAAACTAGCGCATTATTATTCAACAGATTATAATTTCACCGCTTTTAAAGCAAGGGAAAGCTCATTAGTTGAGCAGTTAATTATAAAAAATCTAAATAAAACAAAAATTTACTTGACAGGATGAACGAAATGCGCTATCATACTTGGCATCTGGCATCTGGCATCTGGCCTGCCAAACCTACGCCCTAAAACTTATTGAATCTCACGGTAGTCAAAAACAGACACCATTCTTATTTTCATTACCGAAATCGACAACTTTATCGGCAAGACGATCGCCGATTTCCAAATTGTTATCTAAATCTTCATTATTATCTAAATCCGCGTTGGTTTTTGCGCCACTGCTCTTATTATCATATACGCAAGGAACACAGGCGTTGACGGCATATACGTCAAGGGCAATAGAGGGGAGTGCACCGTATTTAACGTTTGATGGAGGTCGAACTAAAGCGACTTCAACAGATAGTTTATTGTCTATTACGTTGTCGGATGGTAGAACTTTTACACCGTCAACCAACACATCAAGTGCCACAAACCCAATAAGGTTATCTAATGCAGGGGATACTATGGGTGATATAGTTACTTTTGTGCCACCATCAGTCAACCAATCGGGTGTTTTCTATTCAGTGAGTTTAAACGATTTAGTGAATACATATCATTATTGGGGGGATGACGATGGAGATGGACAGGGTACTAATGGCCTAACAGCAACGGGGAATTTATCGGTGAATTTTGCTGATAAGAATAATCTTACAGTTAGCCGTAGTGATATTTTAGATCCCTGTAAGGCGCCTTATGAAGTCAGATTACGTACTTCTGGTGGAAATTTAACGACCCAGTATGGCGTGCCAAATAGCAGTACTTTTGGTCGTAGTTCGCTCGTGGTTTATTATATCAGTCCAAAAGGGGCTAAAGTCTGTAACGCAAGGCCGAGTTTGTATTTTGGTAGCGCTGATTATTTTATTATTAGTGCGAGGATTGATGACAGTCGCTATGCAGGCCCATCTAGCATATGGAATCCTGAAAAGGGCTTTTTAATTCAGTCTACAACCCCATCCTCTTACGGTCTTAATTTTCCGACAACAGGTGCTAATGGTCTTTATTTTGATTTAGATATAGGTGGAGTAGATGAAAATCAGTTGACTTGGTCTCCCGTTACGCATGAGGGAATAACAGCGACAGTGCGTCGGGTAAGACCACGTTCAGGCTCATTCACTGACTTACAGGGACGCAACATAGAATACGATGCTTGGATTCATGATAGATCCCAATATGTAACTCGGGTAACGTTAAATGGTCCTAAGGCAAATAATAGCCAGATAGGTTCAAATAATCCGAGTCGTCTAAGTGTGCCAATTTTACCGCAGACCTTTGAGTTAGAGGGTAGGGATAGCAGTGGTAATGTGGTGGTCAAGTATGGTTTTGTATTGCAGAAGTGGTTCGTGGACCGAACTATTGAAGCTGCCAGGGTTAACCATTCATCTTGGTGTAGTAGTTTGGGTTATCGTATGCCACAGGTTAGGGACTTGACTAACGCAGTGAAGACAGGTAGTACCCCTGTTATTGGCGCCACGCCGTCGTCAACAGGCAATTATTATAAGCGTCGAATAGGGGGAGGATTTTTTTCGGAGTGGGGCATCTCGGGATTTTATAATATCTCAACTAAAACCTACTGGGCGAGTGACGTAGTAGATTTATTGGTCCACTCGCTTGACGGCCACATAGAAAACTCTAGCACCAGTTTTTACCATCGTGGCATTTGCGTAACACCTTGACTTTTAGTCTTTAATCCTTAAGCTGTGAGAGTGCTTATGGTGCTAATTAAAGATAATCTGACAAAGAACAGCGCCCAGTTGGGGTGCTTATTAGGGGGTGCGCCGTGGCGGCTGAGCCCCATAATCGTGCCACTTCCGACCGACGATGCTCAAGGAGTAAATAGTTTCTTAATATAAATAATTGGACATTATTATCATAAAAATTGAGTAAAATTAGCACCAAATAAAACAGGCTATTTTCTAGCCTGTTTTTTTGTATAAATGTCAAACAATTTTTTTATAAAAATATTAAAAAGTGATGATGTACGATTCTAGTAAGGTGATTTTTTGTGGCGTATAATTTGGTTCCCACTAATCAACTTTCTAGCGTAAAATCAAGATGAAATTTAATGCAATAATTGCGGCCTTAATGGTTACAAGTCTATCTTGTGCTGCAACAGAACCCGCTCCTCATTGGGGCTACGAAGGTGAAAATAGCCCAGAAAATTGGGGAAGTCTTTCGCCAGAATTTTCAACCTGCGAAACTGGAAAAAACCAATCACCTATCAATATTGAGCATGTTTTTAAAACGCACCATGACAAGCTTAAACTAGCATTTAAACAAAGTAAGCAAGAAATCATCAATAACGGTCATACAATTCAAGTTAATGTTAATGATGGCAATACGCTTGAAATTGACAACGAAGTGTTTACGTTACAACAATTCCATTTCCACACACCAAGCGAAAATAAGATTAAAGGCAAACAATTTCCTATGGAGGCTCATTTTGTTTATAAAAACAAAAATGGTGACTTAGCGGTTATCGGCCTGATGTTTAATAAAGGAAAAGCTAACCCTGAATTGGCGAAAGCTTGGCAACAAATGCCAGAAGAAGAAGGGGATACAGCAGCATTAAATCAGCCTGTCGATATTAAGGCTTTATTACCGAATAGGTTAGATTTTTATCGCTTTAGTGGATCTTTGACAACGCCACCTTGCTCTGAAGGTGTTCGATGGATTGTGTTAGAGCAAGAAAGTAGTGCATCTGCTGAACAAATTGAAAAGTTCCATTCAATCATACATCATGATAACAACCGTCCAGTTCAACCTTTGAATGGACGAGTGATTGTTGATTAATATTTCTTGTCTGGCTTGGTTAACAAATTTTTAATTGAGCCAGGTTATTTAATCTGAATTGCTAAAATCTGTATAAAAACTTATTATATTGTTTTATTATGAGTTATCGGGCTTATTGTATAAATTGATTATGGAAAGGTTTTTTTTAGGTACTTTTTTTATTATTTTCTCATTTTTGTTTATATTATATTTTATGCCAACCATAGGAAAAAATAATGTACTGAACAATTCAATCAATTGGGATAATACAATTTCTCTAGATGCAGAGGATCTTGCTGAGCAAGGTATTAAAAAGATATATGACCAATATGTGGTTCCTCATTTAAAAAATTATGTAGTAAAGCCAGCTGAAATTGAAGAGTTAATAGCTATTGATAATGCTGAGTATCGAGTCAAAGTAAACAATAAAATTTATTTTATATACAACAGCGATGATCAAAAAACAGAATATTTGTCGTGGGGATATGCCACTTTTGCATTGTTTGATATCGTGAACCAGCAACTTAAGGATTCGGACTATAAATTCTATGCTATTAATAGCGGCAATGAGTTATCTGGTATATTTATGTCAAAAGATCAGTATCAACAATATTGCCACGAATTAAAAGCAAATAAAGATAAACCCACTGATTTTCCTTATATACCCACGCTAGAGCCTGATTGGTTTGGGCAGTATCATGAGATATAATAAAAATTAATTTGTTTAATTAATTTATTTTATTATATATGTTGTTAGCATTAGAAATTAAGGTGCTTTATTCAACAATAATATTTACCAAACTAGGCTGGGAGAACAATGCAAGTTTTTTTAAATAAAAATCAAGAGCTAACGCTTTTGAAAGAAAAACCTTTTAAGCTAGAAAAAGAAATTCAAATATTATTTGAAAATAATTTAGATATTATTGGTAATTTAACTTTTGTAAAATCTGAATTCAAAATTAAAGATTACCGTATCGATACCTTAGCATATGATACCGAATCAAATGCCTTTGTCATTATTGAATATAAACGTGAACGTAATTTTAGTGTTATCGATCAGGGTGTAACCTATTTAAATCTTATGCTTGATTATCAGGCTGATTTTATTGTTGAGTATAATGAATCTTGCCAAGCTAATTTAAAACGTAACCAAATTGACTGGTCGCAAAGCAAAATTATTTTTGTTTCCCCTTCTTTTACTGACTACCAAAAACAGTCGACTAACTTTAAAGATTTAGCAATAGAACTGTGGGAAATTAAACGGTTTGATAACGATTTAATTTCGATTAATCCGATCAAACGTTCTAAGTCTGCACCAAGTATTAAACAAGTACAACATACAAAAAATTCTGTATTAGATAAAGTGACTAAAGAATTAATTGTATATGATGAAGATTATCATTTAAAGGATAAATCTGATGATGTACTAGAACTTTATGAAAGCTTTAAAAATGCGATTTTAGCCTTATCAACAGAGCTAGAAATATCACCCAAAAAGTTTTATGTTGCTTTTAAACAAGGTAAAAATAATATTGTTTCTATACACTTAAAAAATAAATCATTAAAAATCTGGATTAATGCTAAAAAAGGCAATCTTGACGACCCTAAAAAATTAACCAAAGATGTTTCAAATATTGGTCATTGGGCGACTGGTGATTATGAGTTAACCGTGTCTGATACCAAAAACTTAGAATATATTATGAGTTTGGTTAAGCAAGTTCTATAAAGGGATGAGTTTTGTATTAGGGGTAAAAATCCCGTGTGTAAATAGTTTTTATTTTAAGAGTGATAGTGGTGGAGCTGGCGGGAGTTGAACCCGCGTCCGAAATCTCTACATCCTCGGTACTACATGCGTAGTTTGTTTTTAGATTTCATCTACCCGCTGCGAACAAACACGCCACTGATAAACTAGCTTGATTAAGTTTAATGCTTCCGCCCCAAGCAAGGCTTCCACACGATCTCGTTTGGGTTTGACTCCTCTTGATCCCCGTCCTACGAGCGGAGGCTAGGGAGAGAAGGCTCTATACAGGTTATTAAGCTGCTAGTGCGTAGTTTTCGTCGTTTGCGACTATTTTTTTGCGGTTTATTTACGAGGCCTACCGCACCTCGGCATGCACCTTGGGTTTCGCAAATCCCGTCGAATCCAGAATCAGCCCCAATTGTGATTTGTAACTATGTACAATATCGGGCCATTATAGGTGAATTCAAGTATGAATACAAGTTAGCCGACTTCGGGATTGACCCAGTTTTCGGTTGGTTTTTCGTCTTTTAATGCCGCAATGATATTATCAACAGCACATTTTGCCATCGCGTAACGAGTTTCTACCGTTGCTGATCCTACATGAGGCGATAATAATACGTTATCAAGCTGTAGCAATGGTGAGTTAGTTGGGAGCGGTTCTATCTCGAATACGTCTAGTCCTGCAGCTTTGATGGTTTTATTTTTTAGTGCTTCAAATAATGCTTGTTGATCAATAATTTTGCCCCTTGCGCCGTTAATGAGTATGGCTGATGGTTTCATTAAGGCGAGTTTTTCTTTTGTGATTAGTTTTGTCGTTTCTTCGGTTAAAGGTAGGATGATCACTATAAAATCGGCTTGTCTTAATACGTTGTCGAGTTCAAGACGTTTAGCATTATAAGTTTGTTCGATATCATGCCGAGCTGATCGATTGTAATAAATAATGTTCATATCAAAGCCACAATGAGCGCGTTTGGCAATCGCTTGTCCAATTCGTCCCATGCCTAAAATACCGATGGTTTTCCCGTAAATATCGGTTCCATAATATTCCGGTGTGATCCCTTTTTTCCATTTTCCGTTATGAATGAGGTTAGATAATTCAACAGTTCGGCGTGCGGTTGCCATCATTAGTGTAAAAATTAGATCTGCGGTGCTTTCAGTTAATACTTTTGGTGTATTCATTAATCGGATGCCGTGTTTTTTTAAGGCATTAAGATCGTAGTTATCAAAACCAACTGAAATGGTTGCTGCTGCTTTTAATTTTGGCATTTTGGCTAAAAAGTTGTCGTCAATACGAGTGGAGATGTTGCCAATCATACCTTCGGCATTAGCTAGTGCGTTAGTATAACTTGTTGAATTGTAATCTGTGTTGTCATCAAATACGGTTAAATTGAAAGCTTGTTCTAGTCTAGTTTGTTGGTCAGCAGGAATTTTACTGAATAAAACTACGTTCTTTTTCATATACTCGCCTACATAATTTTGTTTACATCATTTTGTAACAGTATATCGCTATTTTTTAGAATTGTAATTCAATCAAAATTAGCCGATTTTATGTCTGTTAATGAGTTTTAAGAAAGTATGTGTATCAGTCAAAAATAAAATTTGTAATAGTTTAGATAGTAATGTTGGTTGTGTACTGATTTTGTGCTTTGATTAAAATTAATAGATAAGGTTTTATTGTATTGATAACTTTATTTTAAATTTTAAAAAAAATAAAACAATTATTTATTAAAAATCATTGTGTTATTGATTTTTTCATTAAATATTAAAAAATAGGTGAAATTAAATTGAACTTTTTGCTATTTAGATTGTCTATATTAACAGATTATGTTTTTCATTTTTTGCCCTCCACTCGAATATTCGAGTGGATTTTTTTTGCCTTGTTTTTGGTGAAAAATAATTTGCGTTTAGTTAAACAGAAATATAGTATCTATTTGGGTTATTAAATAGCATAATTTTATCAATTCCTCCTTCAATATTTTTCACTTTATGTTGAGTTGCTAATTCTAAAAATAAATATCTAGCAATAAAATGCGCTTTAATAATAGTTTTATTTATGTGAGCTGAGAGAGTTTTCATGTTATTTACAAAAAGAATACAAGGGCACCTTGTTGCACTTATGACAGTGTTTATTTGGGGAACAACTTTTATTGCAACTAAAGTTTTATTAATCGATTTTAAGCCGATTGAAATTCTGTTTTTTCGATTTAGTTTAGGGTATGTTGTCCTTTGGATCTTAGCACCGCGTTTTTTGGCATGGCAGGGTTTTAAAAAAGAGTTTATGTTTTTGTGTGCTGGGCTGTGTGGTGTCACTTGTTATTTTTTGTGTGAAAATATTGCATTAACCTATACAACAGCGTCTAACGTTGGAGTTATTACTACTTTAGCGCCAATATTTACTGCGATATTATCGATATTCTTTTTAAAGGCCGAAACACCACCTAAGCGTTTTTATATTGGTTGCTTATTTGCCGTTGTTGGTGTTGGGTTTATTAGTTTTAATGGCAAGTTTGTTCTTTCACTCAATCCGCTTGGTGATCTGCTAACTATGTTAGCTTGTTTGTTTTGGGCTTGTTATTCAATTTTGGTAAAAAAGAGTAGTAATTATGGTTACAATACAATTTTATTAACAAGAAGATTCTTTTTTTATGGTCTGATTTTGATGTTGCCAGTATTGTCTTTCTTCGATTTTGAATGGCATTTGTCTCGTTTTACCGATCCTGTTAATCTACTTAATATTTTATTTTTAGGTGTTGGTGCTTCGGCAATTTGTTTTGCATCTTGGAATTATGCTGTTAAATTAGTAGGGGCAGTCAAGATTAGTATTTATTTATATTTAGTCCCTATTCTTACCATTATTGCTGCAGTTGTTATTTTGAATGAACCTTTTACTTGGATTGCTGCTATTGGTACATTGTTTACGCTTTGCGGTGTACTGTTGTCAGAAAGTAAGGTTAGTATAAAAAGAAGCTAATTCTTTATTTGTCTACGAAAGCCCAAAAGGCGCATTAGTCTCTTGGGTCTGATAGCTGTTTTTATATTTTGATGTTGTTAATTAATTTACTGTGTTCTTTTGTCGATGGCATCCATAATAATTTGTCCAAGATGCTCATAATTTTCATCAAAATGGTGTCCGCCCGGTAGTTTGAATGCTTCCCCTTTCATTTCTGGTTGTAAGCATCCTGTTTCGTCTTTTTCTTCTTCACCGTAAATACAAAATAGTTTGCTTGCTGGAATTTTGTTGACTTCTGGCCCTGTTTTCATTTCGTTGCCTGATTGGCCAAGCCAGCCACTGATTTCGATTTCAAAATTGGCATCTTTTGAAAAGGCAATCATAACAATTGCTTGAACGCTATTTTGATCTGCAATTGATAAACGATTATAAAGCGAAGGTAAGATGTCTCCACCAAATGAATACCCTGCCAGCACAAAACGGGTTGTTCCCCATTTTTCTCGGTATTGTTGCATTAAGTAGCTCAGATCTTTAGCACTACGTTCAACCGAACGATGTTGCCAAAATAGTTTTAATGCATCAACTCCAACCACAGAATAACCGTGCGAAGCCATGTATTCTGCCGATATTTTATCTAAATCACGCCAGCCTCCATCGCCAGAATAATAAAGCGTTACTGTATTTGGGTGAACTTCTTTATTAGTTGCCGGTAATTCAATAACAGGTAGTTGTTCATATTTCCCAAATAAAACCGATGCAAGGTGTAAGCTTAGTAGTTCAACTGGCGAGGCTTGATATTCTCCTATTGACGTTGTGACAGCGATTTTTTTTTGTTCGCGAGGAAAGATAGCCACTTCTTCTTCAGGTGGGTTATTCCAAATCACTTGCCATGCTCCATGGTTTGCTTGTGCTGGCAAGGGGAGGTCGCAATCTTTATGGTTTAATGTAAATTCAATTGATAGTGCTTTCGCATCATCACTTTTTTGCTCTGTTAACCAACGGTAAGCAAAAGCCGCACCTTCTTGCATTCCTGCAACGACAAATTGTGATTCATTTAATATCTTGACGGCTTCATTAAAGCGGTTTTGTTGTTCACTACAACTCTTTTCTTTTGGCTTTAATTCAAACTGCACTAGTTTGGCACCCATTTTTTCAGATAAGTCTAATAGCTGTTGTTCTGTAAAATGATTTTTATTGGTGGCAACAATGATAGCAGCAGCTTCAGCTTTTTGTTTAGGGTTTGCTGATATGATCGAAAGGTCATTGCTGATTGTTATCGTTTTTACTGATGCACGACTTTGGTTTTTTATCAAATACCAACCAATAAATCCTAGTAATATTATGAGTATTATGGTGATTAGGAATAAAATATAACGTATTATTTTTTTCATATTATGAGTTCTTATTCTTTTTTAGCCCTGTTATGCCACCTGAAATAAGCATGGTTGTGTCAATGATTGCAACTAAAGGATCAAGCCCCGCAGGAACGGCCATATAACGCGGTTCCCAATGTGTTGCAAATTTTTCTTTAAAACGGCGTAATCCTTGAAAATTATAAAAACGCCCACCACGACGAAAAACTAATGCACCGAGCCTTTGAATCATAGGCGCACCTCGGCGTCTTTGCATACCAGCAAGGGGTACCATACCTAGGCTGAAATATTTATATCCTTTTTCCTGATAATGCAGAATTAATCCAACCATGAAAAATTCCATGGTTAATTTAGGAATATCTTGCACTACTCGCATTAAATCAATGCTAGCTGAATAGTCTTGATTGGTTTCTAACAGATTGACAAAAGCAATAATACGATCTTCATAGGTAATTGCAGCGATAGTAAAATTATCCAAATACTGTTTAGAAAACGATCCTAACGAAAACCTTTTTTCCTTTGAATGTTTGTTTTTAAGCCATGCATCAGATACAGCTTTTAATTCATCAATCGGTGCTGTTCCTGGTGGATAAAATTTTAGTGACAGTCCATCACGCTGCCCTCGGTTCCATGTATAGCGGAGATCTTTATAATCTTTTGATGCCAAATCAAATATTTTTAAATTGACTAATGCTTCTTCACCTAATTTAACGGTACGTAAACCAATATCCATATAAAAAGGTAAATTTGCTGCTTTCACTTGATAAAAAACAGGGCGAAGATTATGTTGATCGCAAAGATCACGAAAAGCCCAAATTAAATCAGCTCGATCAGCACTATCACCAATGGGGTCATAAAGTGCAATCATACTTCGCCCACGCCTTGCATACATAATGAATGATGTTTCGGCCTCATTGAACAGTAATGACTTATCTCCAGTCATGGCAAGTCCACCTTCAGGTTGTTTGGAGGCTAAAATAATTTGGTAAGCCTTGCTAAGCTGTGTTTTGTCGGGTTTAGTTAAAATGGGTAATGCAGGGCGAAAAATCCAAAATAGCATAACACAACTTAATAAAATAAAACTGCCTAAGGCGGCGCGTAATGCTCGTGGCACTTTGCTATCTAATTCAAATTGCCACCATAAAGAGCGACTATAAGGTACATCTTGATAGATAAATAAAATCACCCATACAAATAGTGCGATCATACCAAAACAGATGGCAAAAAATTTGAAAGAAAAAGGAATGATTATCAAGCGGCTTTTTCTATAAAAAGAGTGCCTAAAATTGATTAATAAGATGGCAATGCTTAATAATATAGCAGCTTCGATCCAATGTAATCCCCGTAATAAAGAAAGCACACTTCCTATTAATAATAATATGACTGCACCCCACCAAGCCGAAAAAAGTCGACGGCGTAACCCCATTGCGAGTAATAAACATAAAATACCGATTAAACTAGCAATTAAATGGGCAATGTTGATCACTTTTTTGGGAATAAATGTGTTAACTAAGTCATGGTTAAAACCGGGTAATACACTTGAAAACATCATGACAACACCAGCAAAAAATACGGTATACGCCATGACTGAAGCGGCAATGCCTGTTTCGGTCTCTTTTACTTTTGGTGCAGTTAAATAGTGCTTTCCCTCATTAACCAATAATAAAATCCCTGCGGGAATGAGTGGGATTAAAATATAAATAGTTCGATAAATAACAAGTGCAACGGTTAATGATGCCGCATCAATTTCTGACGATAATGTTGCTAACATAATAGCTTCAAAAACACCAACACCACCAGGTACATGGCTTAGCACACCAGCGACTAATGCTAGAATGTAAACCATAATAAAAGTGATGAAATTAGGCTGTATTGGCAATAAAAAGTATAGAATAGCACCAGCTAAAATAGCATCGAATAAAGTGATAATAAGCTGACAACTTGCTAATCGCATATTTGGTAAGCGAATTGTCCAGCGGGATAATTGGAATAGTCTTGTGTCTTTATTGGGTTTTTCTGGTAATTGATGTCGATACAAAAAAACAAAAATTAAAGCATAAAAACAAAATACTGATGCTGCGGTTAACCATATGCCATTTTTTGACATATGAAGCGCTAGCATTGTTTGTTGTGTGTGGATTAATGCGGCAATTGTAGCGAATAATGGTAATGAACAACCCAATGATAACGTTACAAAAAGTGACATTCTGGCGACATCTATGGCGGTCAAGCCTTGTTTAAAATAAAGGCGGCATCGTACGGCTCCCCCAGATAATACAGACAAACCTATTGCATTACCGATAGCAGAGGCACAAATTGCGCCAAGAATTAACACAGATGGTTTTAATTTGACACCAGCATAACGGGCGGCTGACCATTCATAACAGATCAACATAAAATAACTACCCACAGCGGATAAACAAGAAAATAAAATTGCATTAATTGAAAGATTTCGGAAAGCTTGTTTTAAGTCCCTAAGATTAATTTCTTTTAATAAATTCCAACAAATAATTAATGCAATAAAAAAGATAGATAATCCTAATAATAAAGCGAAACGTTGGCGGTATCGAGTGAAGTGTTCAATAAACTGCCATGGCAAAACCTTGCGTACTAATGTTTTCACTAAGTGAACTCCAAAATTTGCTTTAATGATGTCTTATTTCTGCGCATTTTACCTGCCCAATCCACCGAAAACAATCGAAAGGAAATAAAAAATATATAAAAAAAATATTAATTTCATCACTTTGACTATTAGAACAATCAGTTTGTTTTTTGTGCACTTTATTAAGCTCCCATAAAACGTATTTTCCCTTTTAATATAGGAATGATGGTGGAATGGCTTAATTTTTAGTTATGCCAGTAATCAGCATGTTAAAAAATATCGTGTTAAAAACCTTATTGTTATATTATAATGGTATTGACTTAGTTAATGATTTATGAAAATCATTTTTTGTTGAAGATGTATTTGCAGTAATTAAACATTATTGTACAATCGCCACACAATATGCAAACTGGTAAAATTATACCAATATTGTTGCTATGCCGTTTTGTTTGATGTAGATCTCAATGTAAAAGAATATTGTCATGAAGTCAAAGGAGCAACAGATTGGAAAAAAGGAATGAAATTGGAACAGTTAAACAGCTAGGCATATGTAATTTTTTATTTGTTTATGTGCGTAAATTATGCCTTTGTGATGATTTATCGTTAATATTAAAAAATAATTTCATTACTTTAAAATCAATTTTATTTTTGTGTTGTTGTATAGGAATTAGTCATCCTTTATTTGCGGTATTACCTAAAGTTGAACCTGCAAAAACCGTAAAAGCAATACAGGGTTCGGCTCCTTATTTAACGTTTGATGGTGGGCAAACCCAATCATGGGATACGGATAGATTTTTAGATATCGAGCTACCTGATGGTAATGTGCTAACCCCAAAAAACAATTCCTCATCTAAAGCCAATCCGATACCATTGCCGCGTGAAGGCTTAAAACTTAGCGATATTAAAACGCTTATTTCATCGGGTCAAAATGCTATTTCAATGACCGATTTACTGAATAATAATGTTTTTGGGGCTGATAAAGATGGTGATGGTGATATTACTGCAACGGGGAATTTAATCATTATTGGTCGAGACGCAAATGGTACCGAAATGGGATTAGATGATACCTTTCAGGATTGTAATGCGCCCTATAGTGTAACAATGCAGAGTGATCATAGTATTTTATCAACGGCTTATGGCTACCCAAATTCAACTGGGATAGGGGCTAATAGCGCTGAACTGCCCCCCAAAAGTTGGATTGTTTAAATCTACTTTTGGGAACAAAATTATGGCAAAAAAATATACATTCGATTTTAAAAAACAAGTTATTGAACATTATTTTAAGAGTAATGATGGTTATGGTTTAACCGCTCGACGCTTCCAAATGCCTGCTAATACAGTTGAATGGTGGGTAAATTTATATAGAAGAAAAGGCATTGAAGGACTAAAACCCGTCACAAAACCAAGGTATTTTTCTCCAGATTTTAAATACAAAGTGGTCAGGTATTTTATAGACAATCATCTTTCACAAAATCAAGCTGCTTTGGCGTTTGATATACACTTTGGATATGTAGGCCACTGGTTTAAAATATACCAAAAATATGGCAAAGCAGGTTTTTCAATGACACCGAATCCACCACAGGGAAAAGCAGATAAAAAAATGGCTCAAAAAGTTAAAAAAAATAGTGAAAAAACAAAAGAAGAATTGCTCGAAATGGTCAGTGACCTTGAAGTGGAGGTGGCTTATCTAAAAAAGTTGGATGCCTTACTTCGACAAAAGAGATTAGAAAAAAAGAAAAGTATCAAATAGTTGATGAATTAAGGAAAAAATACCCCTTAAATAAATTGCTTAGCGCATCAGGTTTGTCGCGAAGTACTTTTTACTATCACGATTCGGCTAAATCTAAAATTGATAAAAATAGTGAATTAAAAGCGCTTATTATCAAGATTTATGAAGATAACTTTAGTCGCTATGGTTATCGACGAATTACGGCTGAATTACAAAATAAGAATGTCATTGTGAATCATAAAAAGGTGCTACGTTTAATGAAAGAAATGAGCTTAAAATCCTTGATAAGAGGAAAGAAATATCGTTCTTATAAATGTCGTCTTAGTGCTGTGCCCAATCTATTAAACCGTGATTTTAAGGCGACTAAACCTGGTCAGAAATGGGTAACGGATGCAACTGAGTTTAAAGTGGGAAGTAAAAAACTGTATTTATCACCTATATTAGATTTATACAATCGGGAAATTGTGGCTTATAACTTCAGTGAACGCCCTTGTTATGAATTGGTTGGTGATATGT
>NZ_JBXSQH010000021.1:0-40298 GCF_057063525.1 Gilliamella sp. X-46
TAGTTGGACAAGGCCGCGTTCTGGTACATTCACAGACCCTTTGGGAAATACTGTCCAAGCCGATAGATGGATTCCTGATAAATCTAGTTATGTAACACGTGTAACGTTAAGTGGTCCTAGGGCAACTGATGCTCAAATAAACTCAAGTAATCCTAGTCGGCTTACTCCGTCGCTATCTTTGCCACAGAGATTTGAGTTGGTCGGTAGGGATGGTCGAGGTAATGAGGTTCGTTATGGATTTGTGTTGAGGCAGTGGTTCGTCAATCGGGGTGGTAAATACGCTAGTCAGTCTGAGCAAATATCTTGGTGTCGTGGTTTGGGTTATCGTATGCCACGGGTAAGGGATTTAACTAATGCGACTTGTTCTGGTTTTAATTCAGGTTCACATTGTCAAGGTGCAGTAGGCGCCGTGCCGTCGTCTAGTAATAATGTTTACATGCGTCACATAGGTGCAGGTTTTTTCACGGAGTGGGGCTACATGTACGACTACGCTGATGCGGGCTTCGTCACTTCCAGCTACTGGACGAGTGACGCAGCAGGTAGCAACCAGTTCACTGTCTACTCGAACTACGGCAGCGTCTACAGCGGCAGTGCCAGCAACTCCCGCTATGGCCTTTGTGCCGCACCTTAGCTTTTATTTCTTAGTCCTTAATCCTTGGGCCGCGGGGGCGGTTATGGTGCCTGAGAGGACAATCTAACAAAGAATAACGCCCCCGCGCAAGTTGGGGCATTTCCCTTAGGGTTGCGCTGTTGCGGCGAAGCCACAATCGCGCCACCCCCGCCGCCGGCGACGCTGAAAGTGTCGATGGCAATTCTAGTGATTACGCTGTGGCGGTTTAAGTTTGTAGTCTATTTATAGTACGGCAAGGTTTCGGACGTTTTGACCTTAGGTGAACAAAATAGTCACAGTGACCACGTCCGAGCAAAGGGAATTAAAGCGAATTCCCTTTGCAATCCCACGCTTTGGCTACAGAATGTGGCCTGCGGCACTACTCGTATCATCCTGATATTCGCCTCTACGAGGCCATCTTCGCTGTGCTCAGATGTTCAAATTTGTTCCAGACAAATTTGTCCGCCGCCGCCACTCGGTCTTAACGCACCGTTTGTGACGCGTTCCAGACGCAGCACAAACTCGCCAAACATCCCTGTTTGGCGTGCTAACCTCGCTCTGTTGTCGGCACATTCTGACGCCGGAATAAGACAAACAGCATAACCTTAGGTGTTTTTTGTGAGTTGTTTTTGTGTAAAAAGGCAATGAAATTACATCCAAAAAGTGGTCAGGAAAGGTATTGATTTTATTGAAGTTTTTATTTTTCTGTTTTTAAGATAAATCAATTACTTACACAACCTAAGCAAAGGCCAGCATACAGCAAATCAACAAAACCACGAATAGTGCTCCAATAACAGCAAATTAACCGCTCCAAACCCTTTTTTTAACGATAATTTAAGATTAAATAAAATCATATAATTATAAAAACACAACAATCTTTCCAACAACGATGGCTATGTTATTTGTCTTATTCCGGCGTCAGAATGTGCCGACAACAGAGCGAGGTTAGCACGCCAAACAGGGATGTTTGGCGAGGCTATGCTTCGCCTGGAGCGAATCATAGCCGGTGCGTCAAGACCGAGCGACGGCGGAGGGTAGCCGTAGGCCACATTCTGCAGCCAAGCGCGGGATTGCTAAGGGAATTCGCTCTAATTCCCTTAGCTCGGACGTGGTCACGATAACTATTTTGTTCACTATAGGTCAAAACGTCCGAAACCACCGCACCTAATTCATTCTATCCACCAACCTAAAAAGGCGTGATTTTCCGCTAAAAATCGGCCAGAAAAGGTATTGATTTTATTAAAGTTTTTCAAATCAACACCTACATCAAGTTAGAACCCCCCTCATCACCATCAAACTTCTGACGGCTCATTTTCAAGAGTAATATTAGGATCGTTATACACAGCCATATCCATAAGGCCAATTTCACGATCAGTCGCCACTGCCGCTGTCATAGCGCCAGATACATTGGCTAAAGTTCTTGCCATATCAATAATTGGATCAACAGCTAAAACCATCCCAATTAATGGGAAGTATTCAGCCATCCCCATACCAGATAAAACAACGGTTGCAGCAACGGTTGCTGTGCCGGGAATGCCGGCGATGCCGATTGAGCCAATAACTACCACAATGACAAGCATAATATAAAATTGGATATTCGTTTCAATGCCAACCATATGCGCTACCATCACGGCAAGTAAAGCAGGGAAAAAACCAGCACAACCGTTCATTCCCATCGTGCTGCCAAGTGAGCCGACTAAATTTGCCGTGCCGGTATTTACTCCCATTCGAACGGTTAACGTTGAGATAGTCATTGGTAAAGAGCCAACTGATGAGCGACTCGTAAAGGCTAATAACCATGTTCCTAGTGCTTTTTTGATAAACATGATTGGTGAAACACCATGAATCGAGATAATGGCGATATGCACAATTAGCATAATCAATGTGGCAATATAGATAGCAGCAACAAAGCTAGAAACCTGAATAATAGCCGGTATTCCATTCGAAATAATAGTGCGAGCCAGTAACGCAATGACTGCGTAAGGCATGTATTTAATCACTGTCATCGCAATGGACATCACGATTTTGTAAAGCGCTTCGATAAATGTTTTAAAGAGTGCAATAGGTTGTGGATTCTTCTTTTCCATTCTATTGGCGGCAAGCCCCATTAAAGCCGAGAAGATGACTAATCCAACAATGTTTTCATTTACCATTGAGGCAATAATATTACTTGGGATTAGATTTATAAAGGTATCAATAATATTGGTGTATTGTTTTGCTTGGGCTTGATGTACAGAGCTTGAGCTTATTTCACCTAAAGAAAATAGATTCGCTAGCAAAATACCGATGATACAGGCAATGGCTGTTGTAAACAGTAACCAAAAAATCCCTCTAAATGCAATTTGAGGTAGATTTTTTTTGCCCGAAAAGTCGATAATCACTTTAACAATCGATACAAAAATAAGTGGTATCACTAACATTCGGATAAAGGCAATGAATGCTCGACCAAATAACCCATACCATGTTGCGGTTTCTTGCATCCAGAGGGTTGATGTATCAGGAAAGCCGGCTACAGCTTGAATGCCTAAGCCAAGTACAGCACCAAGGATTAAGCCAACTAACATACGAACTGAAAAATTGACTTTTTTATCTTGTAACGGTTTCATCACCGCAAAAAAACAGATGAGAAGTAGCCCAATACCAATGAGAGTTTGATAATGAGTAATTGATAGGAACTTTTCAAAAAAAGTCCCCTGAAAAATGGCATCTGACATAATTAGTCTCTCTTTTGATAATTCAATTATCTGGTTAACAATCTATGTTTAATAACATGATTTGATGTATAACTATAAATACATTAATGCTGCTTATTTGGCTATAGAGCCGGCAATATTTAAAATATCCCAAGGTCTGGAAAAAGGGGGCGCATACAGAAAATCCATCATGGCTAATTCATCAATTTTCACATTCGCCCATATAGCGGTTGCTAATGTGTTCACTCTTAATACCGCGCCCTGTCCACCGGCTATTTGTCCACCTAAAATCACGCGCGTATCGGCATGATAAATAAGTTTGGCTGTTACGCTTGTTTGTCCAGCAACATAATTACTGTGATTTTTATCTTTAACCATGACAGTTTTATAGGGGATTGCAGCTTTTTGGGCTTCGTTTTCAGTTAAACCCGTGCGCCCGGCTTCGATATCAAAAACTTTTAACGCTGAAGTACCAATCGTGCCGGAATATTCACAATGTCCGCCACCTAAATTTTCGCCTACAATTTTGCCAAGCTTGTTTGCTCCTGTGGCGAGTGGGATATATACCATTGAATGGCTAACTTTATGGTAAAGTGCAGCGCAATCGCCAGCGGCATAAATATCGGTAATATTGGTTTGCCCTAAGCTGTTAGTGATTATGGCGCCATTTTTAAGTGTGTTGATGCCAAGATCTTTATAGATATCACTATTTGGTTTTACTCCTGTTGCAATAATAACCATATCAGCAGGATATCGCCCTTTATCGGTAATGACATGCGTGACACTGTGTAAGCCTTCAAAGCCAAGTACTCGCTCTTGCAAGTGTAGGTCGCAATGTTGTTTAATATTTTCTTCAATTAGGTCGGTAATTTGTTCATCAAACGTATCGACAAGGATTCTGTCATCCAATTGAATCAATTTAACCTTTTTTTGTAAGGCGACCAGCGATTCAGTGATTTCAAGCCCAATATAGCCAGCACCGACAACAATAACATTTTGGGTGTTTTGGTCTGATAATAGGTGTTTGATTGCTAATCCATCGTGCAGATCGCGTAATGTGAAAATGTTTTTTAGCTGACCATTTTTAAAAGCCGGCATAATAGGACTTGCGCCAACCGCTAGTAATAATTTATCGTAGTTGTCATCAAAGCAATGCCCAGTATTGTGATCTTTAATGGTTAATTTTTTTTGATTAACATTAATCGCCATGACTTCATGTAATGTTTTAATTTCAATACCATCTTTTTGAAATTGTTCTGGTGTTCGAGATATCATTTCATTGGCATCAGTAAAGTGGTTACCAATGAAATAGGGTAAACCACAAGCGCCAAACGAAACAATATTCGATTTTTCATAAATACGGATGGTTGCCTCTGGGTTCATTCTTTTGGCTTTTGCCGCAGCACTTGCGCCTGCGGCTTGAGCGCCAATGATGATGATTTTCACTTAATTTGCTCCTCAGTGCTCAGATATTCAATTATTCATAATATCCTATCATACGCCATAAATTATAGGGGAGATAGACAGCTATTTAGCATGAATATTTGTTAATTTAAAATTTGAATCATTTGAACATGAACAATTACCAATCTTGCATAATCTTTTTAAGTCGCATGGCTTATGTAAAAAATTTTAGGAGACTATGTGTTTGAGTATAAGTTTTTAAATGTAAGCGGTTGAGTATGGTTAATTAGCTCTATGATTAAACTCATCTGTAAGTCGCTCTCATTTAATGCGGGAATATAATAAAACGTTTTTCCACCTGCATTAAAAAACAGTTCTCGATTTTCTTCATCAATTTCATAAAGGGTTTCAATACAGTCTACCGAGAAACCCGGGCAGATGACATGCACGTTTTTAACGCCACTTTGCGCTAGTGTTTGTAGTGTCTCACTGGTACTTGGTGTAACCCATTTCCCTTTACCAAATTTGGATTGATACGCCATTTGGATTGGTCGATTTAACCCATTTGCTCGACATTTTTCGATTAATAACTGCGTGGTCATTTCACAACGTTCAATATAATCCTCTTGTCGTTTGTGAATATAACGCTCTGGGATACCATGGTAAGAAAGCACGAGCACTTCAGGCTCTCCTTGATCTTCAAAAGCCTGCTTAATTTGTAAATAAAGTGCATTGATATAGCTTGGATGATCAGCATAATCACGAATATAGCAGATGTTATCGATGATTTGATCAGAGGCGATAATTTGTTTAAGTTTATCAAGTACTGCCAGAGTTGTGGTTGTGGAATACTGTGGAAAGAGTGGCAATACGGTAATTTTTGAGCATGATCGAAGGTTATTCAACGCCGATTGCATATCCGGTTCACCATAAGTCATGGCTAATTCACATTGGATATTCGGTAAATGGCGTTGTAACTTATCACATAATAATTGGCTATAATGTAATAAAGGTGATGCGCCATTTATCCAAATTTTTTGGTAGTGGTGAATAATATAAGGTACTCGTTTAGGTATCACAATATACTTTAAAATGGGAGACCAAAACAGCTTAGGTAAATCAACCACATGCCGATCGAGCAAAAACTCGGTTAAATACTGCTTTATTGCATCTGGCGTTGCCGCACTTGGCGTGCCTAAATTAACCAATAATAGACCTTGTTTTTTTTCCACAAGCAATCCTTATTTAGAGTAAAGATAATGGTTGATAATGTTAAGCAGCCGCTCTAGTGCCCCTTGATTTTGTTTTAATACTTGATATGCCTGTTCGCCAATTTGCTGACTATGACTTTTATTTGCCAAAAGCGTATTAACCGCTGAATAAAGAGCGTCTGCTGAGCTAGCACAAATGATCATCCCGTTAGCTGAAATGAGCTGTTCACAAATAACTTTAAAATTGAAAAAGTGCTCGCCACTAATGATTGGGATGTGGTGAAGTGCTGGCTCTAATGGGTTATGCCCACCATGCTTCACTAAACTACCACCAACAAAGGCAATATCGGCAATGCCATAAAGTTCTATTAACTCTCCCATGGTATCGCCCAAAATGACTTGTGTTTGTTTAGTCGGAACTTGGTTGCTACTGCGGTTGATATAATTTAACCCGCGGTCATTAATTAATTTTTCGACGGTTTTAAAGCGTTCAGGGTGGCGGGGAACAACGATTAATAACAAATCGGGGTATGTTTGTAATAATCGTTCAAAGGCAGACAAGATGATTTCATCTTCGCCACTATGTGTGCTTGCGGCAATAAAAACAGGGCGGTTTAATTGCCACTGTTGTTTTAGTGTTGTGATTTTTTGCTGCTGTTGAGCCGTTAAATCAATATCAAATTTAATACTGCCGGTTATGGCTAAATGATCACTCGGCAAACCCAGTGACACAAAACGCTCTCCGTCTTGCTTATTTTGTGCGGCAATGGTGCTGATTTTTGATAGTAAATGGCTAATCGCGCGTCCTAGTTTGCGATATCGGTTAGCTGATCGTTCTGATAATCTAGCGTTGGCAAGAATCAGTGGAATATTTCGTTTGTAACACTGACCAATAAAATTAGGCCAAAGCTCAGTTTCCATAATAATCACTAATTTGGGCTGAACTGTTTTTAAAAAACGATTTATTGCGCAAGGCAAATCATAAGGTAAATAGACATGATGAACACTATCACCGAGTAACGATTTCACTCGCTCTGAGCCTGTTGGCGTCATTGTGGTCACAGTGATAGGTAAATTAGGATATTGTTGTTGCAATGCTTTGATTAGTGGCATAGCGGCAATCGTTTCCCCCACTGATACGGCATGCAGTAAAATGCCGTTAGATTCAACTTTATTTTGGCAAAAACCATAGCGTTCAAGCCAACGCTTACGATAAGCGGGCGCTTTACAGCTACGCCAAAGTAGCCTTAGCCAAACCAAGGGTTGAATCAAATATAATAAAACAGTATATAAAATTTGCATGCTAATTATTGGGTTAGATCAAAAAAGTGCTCGCGATAATAAACCAGTTCGGCAATCGAATCACGAATATCATCAAGCGCTTGGTGCGAGCTCTGTTTGCTAATTCCTTTTAATATTTCAGGCTTCCAGCGTTTTGCTAATTCTTTAATTGTGCTGACATCTAAATAACGATAATGGAAATAACGTTCTAAATTAGGCATATAGTTAAATAAAAAACGACGATCTTGCCCAATAGTATTCCCACAAATTGGTGAGCAGTTTTCAGGTACCCATTGTTTTAAAAATTCGATGGTTTGTTGTTCGGCTTGTTGTTCGCTAATAGTACTTGTACGAACACGCTCAATAAGTCCTGATTTGCCGTGGGTATTTTGATTCCATTCATCCATTAATGCTAATTGCTCATCAGATTGATGAACGGCAATGACTGGTCCTTCAGCAAGGATATTTAAATTAGAATCGGTAACAATGGTTGCAATTTCAATAATGCGATCAGTGGTTGGATTAAGTCCTGTCATTTCAAGATCGATCCAAATAAGATTGCTACTGTTAATTTGTGGTTGTTTGCTCATAATTTGCGATAGACATTTTCTTTTTGATACTGAGTAGTGTAGCATAACTGACAATCTGTTTTAGTAAAAAATGAGTGCTATGGCAAAAAATCAACTCTCCCAAAATCAAAAAAGGCGCGTAGCGGCAAAACACCAGCAACGATTAGCTATAAAACAAGATGAAAGTCTATCAAATTTTTCATCCCCTCGTGATGGTGTGGTGATCAGTCGTTTTGGTAAATCGGCTGATGTCGAAGATGATGCCGGCCTTATTTATCGTTGTAGTATTCGGCGCACGTTACCGTCGTTAGTCACTGGCGATAAAGTTTTGTGGCGCGAAAGTTTAGAGCCGAACACCAATGGTATCATTGAGGCGGTTCATCCTCGGCATTCTGAACTTGTTCGGCCTGATTTTTATGATGGTGTTAAACCCGTTGCCGCAAATGTTGATCAAATCGTGATTATTTCGGCTGTCTTGCCTGAACTATCACTAAATATTATCGATCGCTATTTAGTGGCTTGTGAAAGTACTGATATACAACCCATTATTGTTTTAAACAAAATTGATTTACTCAATGATCAGCAACGCGCTGATGTTGAAAAACAATTGGCGATTTATACCAAAATTGGTTATCAAGTGTTGTATGTTTCATGCCAGCACCAACAAGGTATTGCGGTATTACAAGATATTTTGCAAGGTAAGATTTCTATTTTAGTTGGGCAGTCAGGCGTGGGTAAATCAAGTATTATTAATTTACTGTTACCTCATCAATCACAATCAGCAATGACTGGCGGTATTTCAGAAATATCAGGTCTTGGTCAACATACAACCACATCTTCTCGGCTTTACCATTTACCAAATGGTGGCGATATTATTGATTCACCAGGTATCCGTGAATTTGGTTTATGGCATTTAGAACCAGAGCAAGTTATTAGCGGTTTTAAAGAATTTGACAGTTATTTAGGCGGTTGCCACTTTCGTGATTGTAATCATCTTGACACACCAGGATGTTTATTACAAAAAGCCGTGCAAGAGGGGGAAATTGCTCAATCAAGGTTAGATAACTATCATCGAATTTTGCAGTCAATGCAAGAGGTTAAAGCAAAAACCAATAAAAGCTACAAGTAGTGGCTTTTGGCGTATTGTTTGTTGCAATTAAGTTATTATGTTCATGAATGATTGCTCACAATAAGTAGTAACCGTGTGCCAGACTGCTAAAAGTATCGCTACTTGATTGTGAGCAATGGTATGATTTATTTTTCATTTACCGCTTTAATTGCAAATCCAATAGCAACATAAGCCCAACCTTGGAAGATAAGGTCGATACCTAAAAACATGCCTAATACCCAAAGGCTGTCATATGGCCATCCCATGATAATCATAAAGCCTAAAATAAGTGTAATAATGGCAGAGGTTAAAATCCATCCCCAGCGAGGTAAATTACGATTATTTAGCGCTGCAAATAACTGAGTAAAACCACTCATCAGTAATAAGAATGAAATGACTAGCGTTAAAGCTGATGAAACCGCAATTGGTTGGAAAAACGACATCAAGCCTATCACAATGTATAAAATCCCCATTACTGCCCATAAAGCCGATTGGCCAAAACTTTTAATATTAAATGAATGTAACGCTTGAGCAATCCCTGCAATTAATATTAATGAGCCAATAAAATAGACAGAAAAGACGGTAGCGATAAACTGATAACCTAATGCTAAGCACCCCAATACAATTAAAATAACACCGATTAAAATAAACCAACTTGATTTTTGTTTAAGGCTTTGTAGATTGTTTTCGTTAGATATCATGTTATTTCCCTGTTTTTATAAGTTAATTTTGGGTTTTAAATTAAAAAATTTTAAAACCTATGCGCTTGCTAATAGTGATTAGAAAATAAAAAGAAAGGTCTTGAAGTTTTAATTTATTACACAGTCGTTATTTTTGTTGAAAATTTGACTGTGCAATAAATTAGTAAATATGATAAGACTAAATTTAAAATTAATCTTTATCTTTCAGTGCTTCTTCTAATGTTGAATAGAACATGATTTTGTTAGATGTTGGTACTACTTTGGCGCGAGCAAGAGTTTTTAATGGTTGAAATTGTAGCTCGCAAATCGATAAATCGACATGTTCTGGGAGTTCATCAATAAAGTGTATTAAAGCATTGAGCCCACCCGCATCAAGAATCGGCACAGCATCCCACTGTAATACGATGTGTTTATAACCATTGATTTTTTGATATATTTCTGAAAAAGTACGTTCAGCGGCTGCAAAAAAGAGTGGGCCGTTAATCCGCAATGCAAGGGTTTTATCATTGCTTTGGTTTAGTTCAACTAAGCGGGTCATTCGAGCTATACGGCGCATAAATAAAATTGATGCAAGCACTATTCCAACTGTAATTGCAATCACCATATCAAATAGTACTGTTAGCGACATGCAAATAAGCATAATTAAAATATCATCTTTGGGGGCGCATTTAATGATGTAAATGACGCGTTGAACTGCACTCATGTTCCATGCCACGATAAGTAATAAAGCGGCCATCGCCGATAGAGGAATGAACGATAACACTGGCGCAAAACAAACAAGTGCAAGTAACACAACCAATGAATGCAAAACAGCCGCAATAGGGGATGTCGCACCGGCTTTGACATTTGCAGCCGACCTTGCGATGGCAGCTGTTGCTGATATGCCACCAAAAAATGGGGCAATGATATTACCTAAACCTTGGCCAATAAGTTCACTATTTGAGTGGTGTTTGGTGTGTGTCATTTCGTCTAATACTACTGCGCACAATAACGATTCAATTGCACATAACATTGCCATGGTTAGCGAAATGGGTAATAGGGCTGTGAGCATTGACCAATCCCAGTTAAATTCAGTATGAAGCCATGGTAAAGAAAACTCTGGTAGTACTGATGGGATACCATGGCCTATGGTATTATCAGCCATTGTGTAGGTAAATCGTGAGCCAATTGTTTCAATTTGGTAGCCAAATTGATTAAAAATAAACATGATAATCACACCAGCAATGAGTGCAGGTAGGTGCCCCGGTATTTTTACTTTAAGCTTTGGCCATGCAATTAATACCATCAGTGTGACAAAACCCACAATGGTGTCAGCGATATTGATAGTTGGTAGAGTTTTTGTTAATTCAATGACTTTGCTAATATAGCTTTCAGGCATATGCTCGAGCGTTAAGCCAAAAAAATCTTTAATTTGCATGGTGGCAATAGTGATGGCAATGCCTGATGTGAAGCCTAAAACAACAGGGAGTGGGATATATTCTATTAATCGACCTAATCGAATCAGCCCCATTAATACAAGAAACATACCAGATAGTAATGTTGCAATGAGTAGTCCAGATAATCCATATTGTAGTGACACAGGGTATAAGATAACCACAAATGCAGCCGTCGGGCCCGAAACACTAAAACGAGATCCCCCTGTTAATGCAATCACCAAACCCGCGATAATGGCTGTGTATAGGCCATGCTGTGGTGGTACACCACTAGCGATTGCCAATGCCATTGCAAGTGGGATAGCAATAATACCAACGGTTATGCCAGCTATTAAGTCTTTAGTAAAACGGGGGATGCTGTAAGGCGTGTTTATACATGCTGATATTAGTGCACAGCTAATTTTGGTACCAGAAATGCCATATAATTTCATGTGTTTAATTAATTAAAGGGAAGTTGTGTTGAGTATCTAATAAGATAATCTTTTTTACGAAAAATAAAAGAGTGTTATGAAAATAATCATCTTTTTTGTGAAATTTATTTATAGATAGAGTTTAATTGAAGCTATCTTTTTATGTTAATCTACAACGTAGATATTAGTGTTTTGTCTCTTTTTACTGTATTTATTAGCTTATTCTTTGTTTTTAATGGCATATTAGTGTTGTTTATTTGAGTGGGAGAAAACGTATGATTATGGTTCGTTTTCGAAAATTGTTTACTGTTTTTTTATGTGCGTTTTCTTCTATAAGTCTTGCTCAACCAACAATGATTGTTGGTTCTAAAACTGCTTATCAATATGATGCTAGGCAAAAGATTACACCAGCACCAATAGGGTATATGGCTTTTTACATTGATTATGTTGGGCGACATGGTTCTCGTTATATTAGTAAACCAAAATATGAAGATATTGCTTATCAAATTTTGTTAATGGCTGAAAAGCAAGATCAATTGACAGACCTTGGAAAGGATTTATTTAAGCAAATAATTCGCATTGCTGAACTAAATAAAGGTCATTATGGTGAGCTTACTGATCTTGGTCGTAAAGATATTGCCTTGATTAGCCAGCGTATGCAAAAGAATAATCCAACTGTTTTTAAAGGAAAGAGAATTGATGTTGTTTCATCTCGCTCACCAAGAGCAAAAGAAACCGCAGAAATTTTTGTTGAATCTTTCAAATCTAAATATCCAGATATCCAAGTCACTCAGCAACCCGAAGATCAGCAAATTTTATTGCGTTTTTTTGATTATTCTCCTGCTTATGATGAATATAAACACAGTAAAGCAGTTAAAAATGCGGTGAAATCGGTAGAAATGGCTTCTAAAACAGAGCAAATAAGCGAAGGAATAGTAAAAAAAATCTTTACTCATGATTTTATCGAAAAGTTAGATAGTGGTATTGAGGTCGTCGATAAATCATCAGTAAAAACACGGGATTTTGTGATTTCTATTTATCAATTATATCAAGAGTTACAGGCATTTTCGTCTCAAGTATTAAAGGATAATAGACTTGACTTTAATCCGTATTTCTCGAGTGATGAAAATGCATGGTTGAATACAGTTGTTTCGGCTAAAAATTATCTGGAAATCGGCCCTGCTTTTGATGCAAATGGTATCCAAATAAAAATTGCAGCACCCTTGTTGTGGAATATGCTAAATACTGCTGATATTGCTATAGCAAATGATAATATTGATGCTAATTTACGTTTTGCTCATGCTGAAACCGTTTCACCTTTAGCTACTTTACTTGAAATTGAAGGTACAGCTACTACTGCTAATTCCATTTTTGATTATTATTCTGTTTGGCAAGCTGATAAAATTATTCCTATGGGTGCCAATATTCAATGGATTTTTTATAAAAGTAAACAAGCAAATCAGCCTATATTAGTGAAAGTATTATTGAACGAACGTGAAGTGCATCTACCTATAAAATCAGCGGATTATCCTTATTATCGTTGGAGTGATATGAAGCAATTTTATATTGATAAGCTCAATAAATTAGGCTTAGGAAATATTCCGCTGCAAGCAACAAAAGATTAAGCTGTAATGGAACGATTACAAGAGTTCAAAAGCAATATTTCTATCAGAAATATTGCTTTTTTATGATCATTAACCTAAAAGTAAAGCATCATCAGTGACTTTTTCACCACGTGTTTGTTCAAACATGGCTAAGAGATCGGTGACGGTTAATTTAGATCGCTCTTCACCCGATACATCAAGTACCACTTGGCCTTGGTGAAGCATGACCGTTCGGGTACCATATTCTAAGGCTTGTTTCATTGAGTGGGTAACCATCATCGTTGTTAATTTGTTTTGTGAAACGATTTGATCGGTTAAATCTAAAACAAATTGTGCGGTTTTAGGATCCAGCGCGGCTGTGTGTTCATCTAGAAGTAGTATTTTAGATGGTTGTAACGTTGACATTAATAAGCTAACAGCTTGCCTTTGTCCACCAGAAAGCAGCCCCATCATGTCCGTTAATCGATTTTCAAGGCCTAGGTTTAATGTTGCTAGCTTCTCTTTAAATATTGATCGTGCTTTATGGTTAAGTGCTGGGAATAATGTGAATTTATGACCTCGGTTATAAGCAATTGCTAGGTTTTCTTCTATCGTTAGATTTTCACAAGTTCCAACCATCGGGTCTTGGAATACTCGCGCAACCATGCCGGCTCGTTTCCATGCTGGCCAGCGAGTGACATCTTTATCATTGATCGTAATACGACCAGAATCAGTCAGTAAATCACCACTAATTGCATTGAGTAACGAGCTCTTACCTGCACCGTTGCTGCCTATGATAGTGACAAACTCTCCTTCACTGATGTTCAGGTTTAACCCTCGCAATACATGATTTTCAATCGGAGTACCTTGATTAAAGGTTAATTGTAATTGTTCTGCTTTAATCATGTTACTTTCCTCTTTTTTTCGAGAGTTTTTTTAGTTGTTTTGGTAAAACAAGCGCTAATACCATTAATAATGCGGTGATAATATTGAGATCTTCTGTTCCAACACCGATACTTTTTAGGGATTCGTTACTTAATGCAAAAGCAATAAATAAACGGTACAAAATAGAGCCCAAAATGATCGCAAACATAATCGACCAAATACGTTTTGTTGGGAAGATGCTTTCACCAAGTATAATTGATGCAAGACCAATAACGATAGTGCCAACACCGATAGTAATATCGGCACTTCCTTGCGTTTGTACAAATAACGAGCCACCAAGCGCAATTAAACCATTTGAGATCGCCATTCCCAAAATGATAATGCCATCGGTTGGGATCCCTTGGGATTTTGCCATTCGTTGGTTAGTTCCAGTCGCCCTTAAGGCAAGTCCTTTTTGGGTATTTAAAAATAGATTTAGTAATATCCAAAATACAATTACAAACCCTAATATTATCAAATATTGTGCAATAGATTCATCAAAAGGAAGTGATGAGAAAATTGTATCAGAACCCAGTAATGATAGGTTTGGTGTACCTACAATTCTATTCGCTTCGTTCATGACATAGTGCCCAACACCTAAAATTCTTAGGTTTATTGAGTAAAGTCCCATCATCACAATAATACTAGCAAGTAGTTGTAATATATTTAGTTTTACATATAAAAAACCTGTCATGGCGCCAGCAAGGCAACCTGCAAGCATGCCAAGGAATGTCGCCATCCAAGGATCAGCGCCGATATAGATAAATACTCCACATACCGCTCCACCTAGAGGGAAACTCCCATCAGCAGTAAGATCAGGAAAATCCAGTAAACGAAATGATATAAATACACCTAAGCTAACTAGTGCATAAATAAGGCCAATTTCGGTTGAGCCTAATAAAAATTCAAAAGACATTAAAAAAATCCATTAAAGTTAACCGCCAATATTGGCGGTTTAATGATAAAAGAGTAAAAACTAAAAATTATTTTTCAACAATTTTTGCGGCTGATTTTAATACATCTTCAGATAAGGTAACACCTTGGCGTTCAGCTGCTTTTTTGTTAATTGTGAGTTGAGTGATATTGCCCACTTGTGGAGGAATATCTCCCGGGTTTTCGCCATTAAGTATGCGGATAACAATTTTACCAGCTTGTCGACCAAGATCATAATAACTCATACCTAAAGCAGCAATGGCCCCACGTTCTGCTGAATCAGGATCCGATGCAATAAGAGGGATTTTACTTTCGTTCGCCACTTTTGCTAAAGCTTCATAAGCTGAAACCACGTTATTATCTGTTGTGGTATAGATTAAATCAACTTTACCTTTTAAACTTCGAGCAGCGGTTGAGATATCTGATGTTCGTGGTGCGGGTACTGCTGTAATTTTTATGTTGCGTTTTTCAAGTGCGGTTTGTAACTCTTTAAGCACAATTGTGGAATTTACTTCACTTGGGCTGTAAATATAACCGATATTTTTAGTATCAGGTTTAATTTTTAGCATCATATCGATTTGAGAATCAAGAGACAAGGCATCAGAAACACCTGTTACATTTGTTTTTGATGCTTCCCAACTCGGGGTTAATTTTGCTGCAACAGGATCGGTTACCGCTGTAAAAACGATAGGAATACGTTTTGTTGTGGCAACTAAAGCTTGTGTACTTGGGGTTGCAATGCCGACGATAACATCAGGCTTACTGGCCGCAAATTGTTTGGCAATTTGCGCCGCATTTGCACTAGTTCCTTGCGCGCTAGCAAACTGTAATTTTAAATTTTTGCCATCAATATAACCGTTATCTTTTAACTCATCTTCAACCCCTTTGCGTACATTGTCTAATGCTGGGTGTTCAACGATGGCCGTAATGGCTACAAATTTTTGTTCCGTCTTAGACTCAGCAAAAGAACAAAATGTTACTAATGATAAACTCATTAGTATGCAAAATTTAATAATAGAATTACGCATCATAAAATGCTCCTGTAATATTTTTTTTACATATAAGTTAAATATTGAGTTACTATAAAGCAAAATTAGATAATTTTCTAGAGTAAAAATATTGCGTGTAAATATTTCGTTACAATTATGAATGACTGTTATTATTAAACAAAAGATGTTGTAACGGATTATTTTATTTTTGAATTAAAGTTGGCTATCAGTTGTGTTTGTTGATTAGGAACGGTTGTTTGCATATTAAGAGCCTTGTCCACTTAATTAAACAAGGCTGTTAATTTATTTTATTCAATGATTTCCAATGAGTTTATCTGCCGATTTAATGACTTCTGGCGTTAATGTGATGCCTTGTTTTTTAGCTGCATCGGTATTGATGACAAGGCGTAGGTCTTTTCCTAGTTCTGGGGCTATGCTCCCTGGATTTTCACCTTTTAAAATACGTACAACAAGTTTACCTGATTGACGACCCACATCATAATAACTCATGCCGTATGCCGCAACTGCACCCCTTTCAATGGCATCAGGAAATGAGGCTAAAAGGGGAATTTTATTTTCATTGGCAAATTTGACTAAAGATTCGTAGGCTGAAACAACATTATTATCCGTTGTGGTATAGATCAAATCAACTTTACCTTTTAAAGAAGCTGCCGCTGTTGAAATATCTGCTGTTCTTTGAGCGGGTACAGCAAAAAGGGCGATCCCTTGTTCTGTTAATAAAGTTTGAAGGTGTCTTAGTACAACCGTTGAATTAATTTCACTCGGGCTATAAATATAACCGACCGATTTAACATTAGGTACGATTTTTTTCATGAAATCAATTTGTGGACCTATTTCTTGGTAATCAGACACCCCAGTAATGTTGGTACCTGTTGGTTGCCAATCTTTAGTTAATTTAGCCGCTATTGGATCGGTAATACCAGCAAAGACGATAGGAATGTGCTTAGTTGCAGAGGCGGTTGCTTGTGCGCTTGGTGTTGCAATTGCAACAATAACATCGGGCTTTGTTGTAGTAAATTGCCTTGCAATTTGAGCTGCAGTTGCGCTACTTCCTTGCGCACTTTTATATTGTACAGTCAAATTTTCATTTAACTTATAGCCGCTGTTTACTAGTTCATCTTTGACACCATCACGGATTTGATTTAATGATGGGTGTTCAACGATCGCCGTAATGGCAACATTTTTCATTGTATCTGCAAAACTATAAAAAGGCGTAAGTAATACTATTATTAATAAAATAAAGCGTTTCATAAAATACACTCATAAACTAGTACAATAGTTTTATTGTATCCTTATTCATCAGAAAAGTTAAGCTGTATTTTATGAATTAATGGTTATTATTAACAAAATCGTTATACGACCATCGTAAATTATTTCTTAATCATAGTTTTATATATGCTTTTTATTGGGCAAATATAAAAGGGTTTATTCCACTTTTGGCAAAGCCTTCTTCTTCTGTTTTGATGTCTAATATCAACGAGGCAATATCATCAGCAATGAGCTCAATGTGTGGATCTTTATCTTGATCGAGGATTTTTAAATAACTATGGCAAGCATCACAACATTCTGTTTTGATGGCGGATAGTTCTATGTCGAGCGAAAAGTATTGGATGTCTTTCATATTATCACAAGTCGTGCATTTGATTCGAGGTACATACCACTCACTTTCGCACAAACTACAATGCAAATAGCGTAAGCCATTGTTACTACCTAATTGGATGATACTGGCAACGGGCATGCTGTTACATACGGGGCATAAACAGTTTTTATCTGTACTTTCTGCTATTGCTTTACCTTTGATTTGGCTTGCTAGCTGGCTGTAATAAACCGACAAGCTTGACCAAATAAATAAAGCTTCGTTACCATCTACACAATCAAATTTACCATTGAGTAAATGTAGCGCTTTATCTTGTAATTGTTGGGTAGTATTTTGTTTAAGTTGCTCAATAACTAATGCTATTTGTTCGGTTGTTGCAGTTATCGAACTTAATAAGTTATTAAGATATTCTTGCCAAACGTTGGACAAAGGGAGGTTGTTTAAACTTAATGGTGGATATTTATCATTTAGAAGGTGAGATAAATCGCCTTCAGCCGAAGGCTGTTTGGCCAAATTAGCTTGTTGTTCGACGATTTGTGCGCAAAAATTTAAATAATCATTAAACGGGTTATTGGTCGCCAATGTTTTTAAACGCTTTGCTCGATGAGCATAAATATTTTGGGGTGATGGAAAAAAAAGTAACGGGATCTGCCTAATCACTGAGTTTGATGCTTGTTGTTCAAGTTGTTTTTGTGGGATTATTTTTATACTCATTGTACATTCTCATTGATTGTGATTTAGCTGATTATTGGCTTTATGTCATTAAGCGGAGTACCGCTGATGGTATGCTCAGCGGTAAAAATGGCTAAATAGGTTTATGTTCAATATCATTCTCGACGTCATGTTTAGCGGTAGCTTTGTTTTGCTCGGATTCAGTTTTAGCATTTAATTCTGCTTGATAACTTTTTTCCATTTCTTCTTCATACCAAGCGGAATGATTTTTTCGTGCCCAAGCACGTGATACGTAACCTGTTATCATCCCTTTAATTGAGCCTTTAACCCAAATTGCCATATAAGCATGACCAATAGCAAGTAGAATTAAACCAATAGCGGCAAGTGAGTGGAAAAATATTGCTATACGGACAATGGTAACAGAAAAATTATCTGAAAAATAACGGCGCCACATGATAAGTCCTGAGATCAATAAGACAAAAATTAAACTCATAATGCACCAAAATAAAAACTTTTGGCCGGCGTTATATTTACCAATTGGGATCCCTCTCTCTTTTCCTACAATGACGGATCTGAAGTTTTTTATCCATATTAAATCATTTTTATCAGGAATATTATGACGAGCTAATTTTAGAAACATAAACATAAGTAATACAAAAACGATACACCCCAAAAATGGATGTAATACTCTTACTAATTGTGGCGTGCCAAGGAATAATCCAAACAGTTTAATAGATGGAAAAAATAGGGATAAGCCCGATAGCGCAGTAAGAATAAATAGACACACCATACACCAATGACAGAAGCGAACAATCAATGGTGTTCTTAATATCATGTTTTTCTTATTCATGATGATTCTCCTGTTTTGATGAATTGGTACTATTTTTACGTTCAAAAATGGGTAAACCTAACCGTTTTCGAGCTTGTTTATCTGCTTCTTTCTCGTCTTCAATATCCTCCTCCTCGACAGCAACTGCACCAACTCCCATATAGTGGAACAGTAAGCCTCCAAAAGTTGCAATAAATGTAGCAGCAGAAAGTGGTTTCCAAATTCCTTTCCAAAATTTAACTATTTCGCTAATTTGTGGATCTTTTGGCAAACCGTGGTAAAGCTCTGGTTGATCAGCATGATGCAACACATACATAACATGCGTACCACCGACACCTTGTGGGTCATAAAGTCCGGCATGTTCAAAACCACGTTTTTTCAAATCTACAATTCGATTTTCAGCATGACGAATCATATCTTGTTTAGTACCAAAGTGAATCGCACCAGTTGGACAGGTTTTAACGCAAGCAGGTTCTTGCCCAACTGCCACACGATCCACGCATAAAGTACATTTGTACGAATGATTATCTTCTTTACTAATTCGAGGAATATTGAACGGGCAACCCGCAACACAATAACCGCAACCAATACAATGCTCAGATTGAAAATCAACAATACCATTAGCATATTGAATGATCGCACCTTCTGACGGACAAGCTTTTAAGCAGCCAGGATCAGCACAATGCATGCAGCCATCTTTACGGATAAGCCATTCAAATTTACCGTTAACTTCAACTTCGGAATAGCGCATTACTGTCCATGCTTTTGGCTCTAAATCAGCAGGGTTATCATACACACCAACGTTATTACCGATTTCGGCTCGGAGATCGTTCCATTCGCTACAAGCTACTTGGCAAGCTTTACAGCCGATACATGTTGTTACATCTATTAATTTTGCTACTTCTTGTTGATAATCGCGTGCTCGTGGCGCTGGCGTTAATGCGTTTGTTGCAGAGCGGCGAATAATATCTTGTGTTTGTAATGACATAATTCATTCCCCCCTTATGCCGCGCTGGTCACTTTTTCGATATTAACTAAGAATGATTTGTATTCTGGTGTTTGTGAATTTGCATCACCTAAATGAGGCGTTAATTCGTTCACTAAAAATCCTTTCTTTGTCTGACCTGTGAATCCCCAAACAATAGGAATTCCAATAGTTTCGATTTCTTTACCATCAACAGTTAATGTCGGAAGACGTTTTGTCACGACAGCTTTAGCTTTGATATAGCCTCGGTATGATGTCACTTTGACTGTGTCGCCTAATTTGATACCTTTTTTATTGGCTAAATTTTCACTCAGTTCAATAAATTGTTCTGGTTGAGTGATCGACGCTAATTTTGCATGTTGTGTCCAAAAATGGAAATGCTCGGTAATGCTGTAAGTGGTGCCAACATAAGGAAATTCGCTGGCATTGCCTAATCGCGCCAAGTCTTCTTTAAATACACGAGCTACTGGGCTACTGATTTGATTTGGATGAAAAGGGTTATTGGTAATTGGTGTTTCAAACGGTTCATAATGTTCAGGGAATGGCCCATCGACTAACCGATTTAAACAAAATAATCCCCCTAAACCATCATTATTCATAATAAATGCACCCGCACCAGCACTTGGTGGTAATGTTGCTGTAAAATCAGGAACATCGTTACCCACCCAACTTGAGCCATTCCATTTGACTAAAACGCGTTTTGGATCCCATGGTTTGCCATTTTCATCTGCTGAGGCACGGTTATAAAGCACTCGTCTATTCATTGGCCATGCCCAAGCCCAACCAGCATGAACGCCTTTTCCTGACGGATCGCTTGGATCGCGTCGAGCCATTTGATTTCCTTGCTCAGTCCAAGAACCGCAGAATATCCAAATACCTGATGAGGTTGTACCGTCTGCTTTTAATTGAGAAAAACCACTTAATAGCTGGCCTTTTTTAAGAATAACATTGCCATTGGCATCGGTTATATCAGCAAGTGCACGGCCATTATAATCTTTGGCTAATTCTTCAGCTGCTGGTCCTTCTGGATCTTCATAATCCCAAACTAAATTATCAATTGGTTCGTGATAAGCACCACCTTCTTCAGCGTATAATTCTTTAATTCTCAAAAAGATACGTGCAATAATTTCGGGATCATATAAAGATTCGTCAGGAGGTCTTGCTGCTGCCCAATGCCACTGTAGCCAACGAGAGGAGTTAACTATTGTTCCGTTTTCCTCGGCAAAACAGTTAGATGGTAATCTAAAGACTTCAGTTTGAATTTTGCTAGAATCCACATCATTTGATTCACCATGATTTTTCCAAAACTCAGCGGTTTCTGTAGGCATAGGATCAATGCTAACTAGGAATTTTAAGTTAGATAAACCTTCACGGACACTATTTTTATCAGGTAATGCAGCAAGTGGGTTAAAGCCCTGACAAATAAATCCATTAGCTTGACCGTCACGCATCATTTTACTGAATCTTAAAACGTCATAGGTTTTATCCCATTTTGGTAACCAGTCAAAACCCCAATCGTTATCTTTAGTCGATTTATCGCCATACATTGACTTCATAAAGCTGACAAAGAATTTTGGATAATTTCCCCAAAAATTCACCTCGCTCGAACCAAGCGGCTTTGGTGTTTTTTCTTCCAAATATTGAGCGAGTGAAACTTGAGACTCTTTGGGCAAATCAAGATAGGCAGGTAAGCGATTTGATAATAAACCGACATCGGTTAAACCTTGAATATTTGAATGGCCACGAAGAGCATTAACACCACCGCCCATTACACCAATATTACCTAAGATAAGCTGGATCATTGCAGCAGTACGGATAATTTGTGAACCATAACTATGCTGAGTCCAACCTAATGCGTATAGAAAAGTAGCAGCCCTATCATTGGTCTTTGTACTAGCCAGAGAGCGACAAACATGTAAAAACCCATCAATTGGGCTACCGGTCACTTTATTTACCATTTCTGGAGTATAGCGACTAACATGTTGTTTTAATAGATTCCAAACACAACGAGGATGGCTGAGCGTTTTATCTCTAAGCGCATAACCATTTTCATCTTTTTGATATGCCCAGCTTGTTTGATCATATTGGCGATTAGTCGCGTCATAACCGCTAAACAACCCACTATCGGCATCAAAATTGAAATCATCGCGCACAATAAGGCTTGCATTACTATGCGTGACTAAATACTCAAAGTTAACTTCGTTATGAGTAATTAGATAATTAATAATACCGAGTAAAAATGCAATGTCAGTTCCTGAACGAATTGGCACATAGTGATCAGCAACAGAAGCTGTTCGGTGAAAACGGGGATCGATGGCTATGAGCTCAGCACCATTATTAATTTTGGCTTCGATTGCCCATTTAAAACCAACTGGGTGAGCTTCTGCAGCATTACCTCCCATAACAATGACAACATTGGCGTTTTTGATATCGTTCCAATTATTGGTCATTGCACCACGTCCAAAAGTGGCAGCTAAACTTGATACGGAAGGACCATGACAAACGCGCGCCTGAGTTTCAAGGCTTAACATTCCTAACGCGCGGGCAACTTTAAACGCTAACCAACCTGTTTCATTACTGGCAGCTGATGTGACCAGCCATCCAGTTGTAGTCCAGCGATTAACAGTGTTGCCTTTGTCGTTTTTTTCAACAAAATTTTTGTCTCGATCAGCTTTCATTAAACGAGCAATGCGATCAATGGCATCATCCCAACTTATTCTTTGCCATTTATCTGAACCCGGAGCACGGTATTCTGGATATTTAACACGATTTTCACTTTTTATATAATCAAGAACACCAGCTCCTTTAGGACACAGTGAACCACGACTAACAGGGTGATCTGGATCCCCTTCAATATGAAAAATGGAAGATTCGGCATTTTTAGCCCCATCTCCTCGGCTATAAAGTAGCATTCCACAACCAACTGAACAGTAAGTACAGTTATTACGGGTTTCTTTTGATTTGAGTAATTTAAATTGGCGAGTTTGTGCAAGTGCGACATTCGGCGCTAGTCCGAGTGTGGCTACTGTTGTGCCTGCCATACCACCAGCGCAGATCTTAAAGAACTGTCTACGGTTAAACAGCATATGGACTCCTTAGAAAGCTGACATTACATTTTAATTTATTATATTATATTGGAAGCGATTGACGTCCTTACTAATTGTAATGATAATCTTTAATGAAATGGAAATAAAGGAAAAAACAAACAGGAATCCAGAAAATTTGATATGTGTCAAATTTTATACAAAATAGTTGTTATTTATATCAATCTATTCTCTATTGATTGGTTTATTATTGGCCTAAATTTGCCCATTTTGATAAATGGGCAAACTGCATTAGTGAACTTAGCTATTGGATTGCTTTGTTAAAGGGTTAATTTCGTCAATGGTTTGCATTACCCTTGTGGTAATAAGTGGTTTAAGGATTTCGTTCATTTTTTCAATTTTTGGTATGTTTTCGTCACCTTCATCATCTAGATAACCTTGTTCACGTAGCGATGCAACAAGAGTTGAAAATACGCCCTTATCAAAGAACTCAGGGGAATTAATACCGTGTAATACAGATAATCGCTCGGCAATTAATCGGCCTTCTTTTTCTAGCGTTGCCCTGCTAATTGTTGGATCTTTTTGTAATAAAGAAAACGCAATAGCATAACGTTGCAGTGTATCTCTAGATGATGAAGCAATTAATTGTAATCCTGAAATTTTTAAATAATTTACTACCAACTTATCTGTCGAATCATTAATTAAATTCAACTCGGTATAAGTTGCAATGATTTGTTGTACATATTCAGTAAGTTGTTCATCATTATGATAAAGGAATAACTCTGATTTGATTAAAGGGAAAAGTCGCTTTACTTGTTCTAAGATTTCGTCAGATGATATGTGGTTATGTTTAAGCACAATTCTAGCTATGATAGCAGGGATAATCAGCAAATGCTGAATATTATTGCGGTAATACGTCATTAATACTGCTTGTTCGGTAGTAAGACCGACCATTTCGCCAACTTTGTCGGTGGTAATAATGAATTTCCCCATATCTTTAGCGTGTTCAAATAATTCTTCGGGTGTCTGATCTGGAATAGTAATTAAATTTGAATAAGGGACTTTTTTAAGTAATTTTAAAAGATAATCAATATGTTCAACAAGTCTAACTTTGGTGAGTGCACGTTGGTCTGCAGCCAATAATATTGAGCAACATAAGTTCATCGAGTTAATTGCCGCTGATGAATTGATGTGTTCCATAATTTTCTTAGCAAGTAAGTTAGTTGTTGGGGTCAACCATTGTGGGCGTTGGGTTCCTGTTGGTTCGATAGCATCTCGCCATTCTGGAACGTGTTGGTTTAGAAATTGATTTAATGGAATAGGTTGACCAAAGTTAACATAACCAAATCCTAATTTTTTTAGTTTTAAAAATGCTTTGATAGTACGCCATAAACTCTCTTTTTCTTTTTTAGCTCCACGCAATTCGTTGGCATACGTTGCGACCTCTAATACATGTTCATAACCAATATAAACAGGAACAATGGCAATCGGTCTTGCATCACCACGTAGTAATGTTTGAATTGTCATCATTAACATACCCGTTTTAGGATCAAGTAACCGACCTGTACGTGAGCGCCCACCTTCAATAAAATACTCAACAGCATAACCACGAATAAATAACTCTGCTAAATATTCTCGAAAAACGGACGTATAGAGTTTATTACCACGGAATGAACGACGAATAAAAAACGCACCTAATCGTCTAAAAATAGGGCCGGCAGGCCAAAAGTTTAAATTAATACCAGCAGCAATATGAGGAGGTACTAACCCTTGTCGATAAAGTACATAGGATAATAATAAGTAATCCATATGACTACGATGACAAGGTACATAGACAATCTCTTGTCCATTTTGTGCTAATTCGCGAACGGGATCGGCATTGGTCACTTTGAGCCCTTGATAAAGCCTATTCCACGCCCAAGTAAGGACAAAATCAGTCACTCTAAGCATATGATAAGAAAAATTAGCGGCAATTTCGTTTAAATTAGCTAATGCATTTTTTTTTGCTTTATCAAGACTGATATTTTTACTTTTGGCTTCTTCTCGTATTGCTTCTGAAAGTGCTTGTTTTTTGAGGAGATTATTCAACATTGCTTGGCGAACAGGCAGTTTAGGACCAATTGAAGCCATGCGTTGTTTTGCAAAATGAATACGTGCAACGCGGGCCAGTTTATGTGCTAACACTGAAAGATCTTGTTTATCAACATGAATATCTTTAAACGAAACAGTATGAGAAAAACGTGTATAACAGTCTCTTCCTGATGTGATTATTTTTAGAAATTTACTAGTTGCACCAAGTACTTGTAGCGATAGCTTTTTTTTACCTTCTTTATCTGGCCGACGTCCAAACATGACCGAAACGGGTAACATTTGAATATCAAGATCATGATTTTGTTGATGTGCAGAAATATAATCTCTTAAAATACTAATAGATTTTTTTCTTTGTTGGTTAGATGCAAAAATACCGGGGCCTTTATCAATATAGATATAAGCAGGAACGGTTTTTCCGTTGATATTGATACCAATTAATGGATCCGGTAAATTATATTGCAAACACAGAGAGCGAATTACCATTAAATCGATTTGAGAATTGTAAGGTAGGACATATAAAATTGGCCTATCAGTATCAAGGTTTAATTCTGCTATTGGGTCAGTAGGAATCGGTTTACTTTTAACAAAAATTTTGATCAAAAGTTGGATAAGAAAAAAATAGACTTTAGTCCACCAAGAAAACATAAAAAAATAAACCTCATACTTTTGCGTTATTCATATACTTAAAAAGCGATGAATTGAGTATATACTTGTTATTACCCAATCGTTAGTAAATTTGCGTAATCTTTAGACAATATGATTAAAACAACCTAAAGTCAAATTATAACGGTTTATTGCTATCAACGCCACGAACCGAATTGGCTTTTATTGCTAATGGTGATTATATATTACTATCTATTGATTTATTAAGATAACTAACAGTTTTCTGAAATAATCTACCGTTATTGAGTTAACTTATTGTTTTGGTGTAATACTTCTAAAATATATCGTAATTGATTAACATCCAATTGTCCGGGTGCCGATGCATTTTTTGCAGCACCAAAGGTCATTGCTGAACCAAATGTCGAACCCGCAATACGACTAATAGCGCCTAGCCCCGCCATTGACATAGTAATAATCGGTTTTATAGCATATTTTTCGTTCATTTCGGTGGTGGCAGCCAGTAGGGTTAATACATCATCCGTAGTTTTGGGCATAACGGCAATTTTAGGAATATCAGCCCCTAAATCTTGCATTTTTCGTAATCGATTAACGATATCATTTTTAGGGGGTGTTTTTTCAAAATCATGGTTTGAAGCTATAACAAAGACCTGATTTTTGTGTGCAATATCAATAATATCTTTTACATAATCATCGCCAATAAATACTTCAACATCAATCAGATCGACAAGCCCACTACAGGCCATTTCTTTATTCAATTGAATATAAGAGGATAATGCCCAAGGTTTCACTCCGCCTTCGTTTACCGTTCTAAAGGTGAATAAAAGTGGTTTATTTGGTAATAAATCTACAATTATTTTAGCGACTTGTTTAACCGCATGAATGTCATCAACTTGGGTAAAATGATCGACTCGCCACTCTAAAACATCAAAATCAATTGATTGCAAAAACTTAACTTCCTCAATTAATTCTGCTTGAGTTTTACCAACAATCGGTACAATAATCTTTGGTGCGCCTACACCGATCTCAAGTTGTTTAATAGTGACTGTTTTCATTTTATTTCCTGTTAATTGTCGACAATTTTATTATAGGGTTTTATTTTATGGATTATATTTAAATAAAACAATAGAATAAGACGAGTTAATATAATGTTATCACATAAAGTTGAACTAATCGTTAAAGCCCATTTTCTCTTTTACGTATTCGATGGGTGCTTCTTCGCCTGTCCATATTTTTATTTGTGCAGCCCCTTGCCATAGCATCATGCCAATTCCATTTAAGGTTTTGCAACCTTGTTGTTCGGCCATTTCTAGTAGTTTTGTTTTACGTGGGCAGTAAATACAGTCTGTCACAATAAGATCTGAGTGTAACATGGTAGGATCGGTAATTAAACTTTGACCTTCTAATGGCTTCATCCCGACGCCTGTTGCATTACAAAGAACAGTACTTGTTGCTATTTCATGGCGTAGCTGCTTGTTGTCGGCAAGATCGATAACACGTACATGGCATTGCGTATTTTGGTTCAATTTTTTTGCAACTGCTTCTATTTTAGTATAGCAATCATCTTTTTGATTAAATATCACGATGTCTTTCACGCCATCAAGAGCAGCTTGCACGGCAATGGCGGTGCCTGCACCACCAGCACCAAGGATGGTAATTTTTTTGCCTATCACATCAATGTTAGCTTCTTTGAGCATACGCATGTAACCCATACCATCAGTGTTATAACCTGTTAAAACACCATTATCATTTGAAATAGTGTTACATGCTCCACTCATCTCAACGGCTGGAGTTAGTTTATCAAGGTATTGGCAGACGAGTTGTTTGTTGGGCATAGATACTGCACTACCGCGTAGACCTAATGCTCGGAGGCCTTTAATTGCATCAGGGAGTTTTTCTTGGTCAACTTCAAACGCCAAATAAACATAAGGCACATTCATTTTAGCATAAAGGGTATTTTGCATTTGTGGGGATAAACTATGGCGAATAGGATATGCCATTAAACCAATCAATAAAAAATTTCCGTCGATATTACTTCTCATTAACCATTCTCCACAACCAGTTTTGCTTTGGTTTTATTTTTAATAATTCTTCAACAATATATTTAGGATTTTGTCTACCAAAAAAGAGTGAGTATACACTATCAATTGCACTTTAACCATGTATCGCCTAGAATAATGAACTTTGTTCATTAATTAAAAATATATTTATGAATACAATACTTGAGTTGTTCTCGTCGATAAATGCCGTTGTGATAGCGGTAATTTGTATGTTAATTTTGTCGCTTTGTCGTGTTCATGTGGTTATTAGCTTAATTATTGGGGCTTTTATTGGTGGTTTATTTAGTCATTTGTCTCTAAAAGAAACGATTGATGCTTTTAATACAGGCATCAGTAATGGTGCCAACATTGCACTTTCTTACGCTATGCTCGGTGCTTTTGCGGTGGCGATATCAAAATCTGGTTTACCAGAGCTATTGGCTGATAAAGCAATACAACAGCTTACAACAAGTAGTGCTAAAAAGCGTATTAAATGGTTATTAATTATTATTATTGCGCTAGTAAGTGTTTCCTCACAAAATGTCATTCCCATTCATATTGCATTTATACCGCTTTTAATTCCACCTCTTTTATATGTGATGTCGCGATTACAACTCGATAGACGAATGATTGCCTGTATTATGACATTTGGGCTTATTACTCCGTATATGTTTTTACCTGTTGGTTTTGGTAACATCTTTTTGAATCAAATTTTATTAAAAAATATTACTGCATCGGGAATGGATGTGAGTCATGTCAATGTAATGCATGCCATGGCGATCCCAGCATTAGGAATGTTTGCTGGTTTGTTATGGGCAATTTTTGTCAGCTACCGTAAACCAAGAGAATATAAACTTATCCATGAACAGAAAAACCTTGATATGTTAAATAACGTCAATAAGCGTTCATTGATAGTGTCGTTATTGGCAATTGTTCTTTCATTTGCTATTCAACTTTATACTGGGTCAATGATTTTAGGTGCTTTAATTGGCTTTATCTGTTTTATTGTATCGGGGTCAATAAAGTGGGGTGAAGCCGATGGGGTGTTTACTGATGGTATTAAAATGATGGCAATGATTGGCTTTGTGATGATTTCAGCACAAGGCTTTGCCGAAGTACTTAAGCAGACTCACGAAATTGAACCACTAGTCATGAACAGTGCTGCTTTATTTGCGGGTAACAAAATTGTTGCTGCTTTTGTAATGATGTTAATTGGGTTAGTGATTACATTAGGTATTGGTTCGTCATTTTCGACTGTACCTATTATTGCCGCCGTTTATGTGCCACTGTGTGTTCAACTTGGTTTTTCGCCAATTGCTACTGTCTGTTTAATTGGTGCGTCGGGTGCGATTGGTGATGCGGGTTCGCCTCCATCGGATACCATTTTGGCAACATCGGCTGGGCTGAATAGTGATGGACAACATGATCATATTCGCGATAGTGTTATCCCTACATTTACCCATTTTAATATTCCGCTATTTATTGCGGGTTGGGTTGGATCATTAATCTTATAATCAACATAATTGTTGTCGTTTAGGTCATTATGAATAATAAATTACACCAAAATATTCGTGCAGTTTGTGCGCAAGCTATTTTTAACGTGCTGGAAGAGGGGCAGTCATTAAGTGCGACATTGACAGCTTTAAGTCATCAAATAGCCGATAAAGATAAGGCATTAGTGCAAGAAATCTGTTTTGGTGTGATGCGAGTATTACCAGAACTTAATTTCTATATTCACTCCTTAATGAGTAAAGTGTTAACCGGTAAAAATAGAATTTTGCACTATTTATTGTTAGTGGGGATTTACCAGATTCTTTATACCCGAATCCCAGAACATGCTGCAGTTGGCGAAACAGTCAATGCTGTTAATACACTTAAAAAAACACAACTTAAAGGATTAATAAATGGCGTACTACGCGAATTTTTACGCCAACAAACCTCATTACAACAAACATTTACACAAGATAGTAAGCAACAAAACCAGCAAACATTACACCCAAGCTGGTTGTTAACTCGTCTTAAACAAGCCTATCCACAGCAATGGCAAACCATCGTTAATGCTAATAATCAAAAGCCACCAATGTGGTTACGGGTTAATCTTAATCAATATTCAGTCAGTGAGTACCAACAATTACTTGCTGAGCAACAAATTGAATCCGATAGCTTTCCAGAGTTACCTAGTGCACTGCGATTATTGTCTCCTGTCAATGTGAACAAATTGCCATATTTTAATGAGGGTGCTGTTACTGTACAAGATCTGTCCGCTCAATATGCAGCTTATTTGCTTGCTCCACAAAATGGCGAGCACATTTTGGATATGTGCGCAGCTCCTGGTGGTAAAACCACACATATTTTAGACGTTGCTCCAAAAGCGCAAGTTTTAGCGGTAGATATTGATCCTAACCGAGTAAAACGTATTGTTGAAAACTTAGCTCGCTTAAAACAGCAAGCTGAAGTGAAAGTAGGAGATGGGCTAACGCCCGAAAATTGGTGTAAAGGGCGAAGTTTTGACCGTATTTTACTTGATGCACCTTGCTCGGCAACGGGGGTTATTCGTCGTCATCCTGATATCAAATGGTTACGCCGTGATAGTGATATAGCGCAGTTGACGGAATTACAATACACTATTTTAACTAAAATCTGGGCTTATTTAAAAATTGGTGGCACATTAGTTTATGCTACTTGCTCAATTTTACCTGACGAAAATAAATTACAAATTGAACATTTTTTACAAGAAAATCCCAACGCCAAATTGCAAGGTGAACTTAAACAATTTTTACCTACTGAAAATGGTGGTGATGGTTTCTTTTATGCTGTTTTAAATAAAGTGTAATTAATTTGCTTGTGTCTAACTGCTCACTCCTATTTTTATTTATTATTTGGTTGCTATAACTAGAGTTATTCAAATCATAAAGTGTTAATGCTAGTCTTTATGCTGTTAAAAAGTTTCATTTAATATTTTGTTTAAGTATAAAAATGGGTGAAGGTACAACTAAATCCTAACTTGGACAATCTTTAGTAGTTATGGTAAATTTTGGGCTTATTTTATGTTATGAAGACGTTTTAATATGGCTTATACGCTTACCTATAATGATTTACCTGAAAATATTCAACATTGGCAAGGTTTACCCCTTTCATTAAATGGTTGTGAAGTGGTTCCTTTAGATTATAATGCCGGTAAAACAGGCTGGATTATTTATGGCAAAAAATTAAATAAGACTATCTTGTCAAAATTCCAAAATCAGTTAACTATGCCTATGGTGATTGTTTCATCATGGAAAATCAAAACTTACCAAATTGTTCGTATTGCAGGGGTGATACCTAAAAAAGCCAAATCGATTTCATTAGCATTAGGTATTGATGTTGCCCCAATCGATAATTTACCCACGCTACGCTCCCCGGGGTTACTTGTTATGGACATGGATTCGACAGCGATTGGTATTGAATGTATTGATGAGCTTGCCAAATTGCAAGGGGTTGGTGAACAAGTTGCCGCAGTGACCGAACAAGCAATGCGTGGTGAGCTTGATTTTGCTAGCAGTTTACGCAAACGAGTGGCAACCTTAAAAGGCGCACATCAAGCTATTTTAGATCAAGTCAAAGACAATTTACCGCTGACTTCGGGGCTGACTTATTTAGTAAAAGAACTGCATAAAAAAAACTGGCATGTTGCCATTGCGTCGGGGGGATTTACCTATTTTGCTGATCACTTAAAGCAAAAATTAAAACTAGTTGATAGCTATGCCAATGAATTAGAGATTAAACATGGCAAATTAACCGGTAAAGTCAAAGGGCAAATTGTTGATGCTAAATATAAAGCAAGAACATTACAACAGCTAGCGGCATCATTGGAAATTCCTATTGAGCAAACTGTCGCCATTGGTGATGGTGCCAATGATTTGATGATGATCCGTATTGCTGGTCTTGGAGTCGCTTATCATGGTAAACCTAAAGTGGTTGAAAAGGCTAGGATTAGCATTAACTATGCTGATTTAACGGGGCTATGGTGTATTTTATCCACTAGTTTATTAAGTGAAGGTTAGGAGATTAAATTGGCAAAAGCAGTAAAACGTGCTTATGTTTGTAATGATTGCGGAGCAGATTACCCGCGTTGGCAAGGGCAATGTAGCTCATGTCATGCTTGGAACACTATTACCGAAGTTAGACTTGCTAGCGCATCATCGCGTAATGACCGATTAACGGGGTATGCGGGTAGTGGTGCTGGGCAGGCTAAAATTCAAAAATTATCCGAAATCAGTTTAGAGGCATTACCTCGGTTTTCAACTGGATTTTCAGAATTTGACCGCGTGCTTGGTGGGGGCGTTGTGCCGGGCTGTGCTATTCTTATTGGTGGTAACCCGGGAGCAGGTAAAAGTACATTGTTACTGCAAACCATGAGTAAGCTCTCATCAAAAATGAATACACTTTATGTAACAGGTGAAGAATCCCTTCAACAAGTTGCAATGCGTGCCCATCGCTTAGGGTTACCTGCTGATAATATCAATATGCTGTCCGAAACCAGCATTGAACAAATATGCTTACTGGCCGATCAGTCACAACCTAAACTAATGGTGATTGACTCAATTCAAGTAATGCACTTGACTGATATCCAATCATCCCCCGGCAGTGTTGCACAAGTACGCGAAACGGCGGCTTATTTAACACGTTTTGCCAAAACCAAAGGGATTGCCATTATTATGGTTGGGCATGTAACCAAAGATGGTTCGCTTGCAGGGCCAAAAGTGCTTGAGCATTGCATTGACTGTTCAATTTTATTGGATGGTGATGCCGACTCACGTTTTAGAACACTGCGAAGCCACAAAAACCGCTTTGGAGCAGTGAATGAACTGGGTGTGTTTGCTATGACCGAACAAGGTTTAAAAGAGGTTAATAATCCATCAGCCATCTTTTTAAGCCGTGGAGATGAAATGCTACCCGGTAGTTCGGTTATGGTACTGTGGGAAGGCACGCGCCCATTACTCGTTGAAATCCAAGCCCTTGTCGATCACTCTATGTATGGTAACCCAAGACGTGTAACTGTTGGTTTAGATCAAAATCGACTTGCGTTATTGCTTGCTGTGTTACACAGGCATGGGGGATTGCAAATGGCCGATCAAGATATTTTTGTTAATGTGGTTGGCGGGGTGAAGGTGACTGAAACCAGCGCCGATTTAGCGTTAATTTCGGCCTTAGTGTCCAGTTTCCGTAATCGGCCTTTACCTCAAGATATTGTGATTTTTGGTGAGATTGGCCTTGGCGGCGAAATTCGTCCCGTACCAAGTGGACAAGAACGCATTTCAGAAGCCGCTAAACATGGCTTTAAAAAAGCAATTGTACCGATTGCCAATATGCCTAAAAAGAAACCAGAAAATATGCAAATTTTTGGGGTAAAGAAAATATCAGAAGTGTTAGATATTTTAAGTAATTTTTAGCTAAAAATACACTTAATTGCCTTACCACTGAGCGACCTTGGCGGTAAGGCATAAATAGAGTATTAAAGTTAGGTTACCAAATAGGCACTAATAACAGAGCTCATAACATGGTTGATAAGCCGTTCCGCCCGGTAACTTCATACGATCTTGCTTAATAAAGCTACGCAATAAATTATCCATTTGTTTCATAATTTCGCTATCGCCTTGTAACTTATAAGGACCTTTTTCTGCAATTTGCTTCATACCAAACTCTTTAACATTGCCAGCGACAATACCTGAAAACGCACGACGCAAATCAGCGGCTAACAGTTCGACCGGTTGATCACGATGAAGATTTAATGACGCCATATTGGCATGTGTTGGCTCAAAAGGATGTTGCAATGATTCATCGATTTTTAATAGCCAATTAAATCCATAAGCATCGCCGGTTTTTAATCGTGAAGATTTAACGTGCTTAACACCCTCTTTCATAATGCGAGCGACCTGTTCCGGCGAATCAATCACAATTTGATAAAGCTTAGTTGCTTCATCGCCTAATGTGCTACGAATAAAGTTATCGATAGAAGCAAAATAGGCTTCACACTCTTTAGGGCCAGTTAAAATCAACGGCAATGTTTGCTGTTTATTGGCTGGATTTAGCAAAATACCCAGAATATAAAGTAGCTCTTCGGCTGTACCTGGTCCACCTGGAAAGATGATAATGCCATGCGCCATTCGCACAAACGCTTCAAGACGTTTTTCGATATCGGGCATAATAATTAGCTCATTGACTAACGCATTAGGGGGCTCTGCGGCGATAATTGACGGTTCAGTCATGCCAATAAAACGGCTCTCTTTATAACGCTGTTGTGCATGACCAACCGCAGCTCCTTTCATTGGTGCTTCCATTACACCGGGGCCACAACCAGTGCAAATGTTCAGCTCACGTAAACCCAGTTGCATTCCCACTTGGCGAGCATAGTAATATTCGTTTTCATTAATGGAATGTCCACCCCAACAAACGATCAAATTAGGCTCTTCGCCTACATGTAGCGCATTGGCATTACGTAAAATCGAAAACACAAGGTTAGAAATATAGAATGAATGATCTTTTTCAAGCTTGATATTTTCTATTAACTCTTTAATGGCAGTAATTTGACTATTTAAAAATAAAATATCGCGTAATACAGCAAACAGATTGGCTTGAATGGAGCGGATGATCTTACCATCAACAAAAGCGCTTTCTGGTGCATTCACTAATTCTAATTTAACACCACGCTCTTTACTGATCACATTAATTTCAAAAGACTTAAATCTATCTAACAGATCCTTGGTGTTATCGGTTTTGCTGCCGGCATTTAATGTTGCTAATGAGCAATTCCGATATAATTGATAAAGCTCGCTGTTTGCTGACTTTTTTAAAAGATCGACTTCAGCCTGAGCGAGTAAATCCATTGATCCTAATGGGCTAATATGGGTAATCATCACAACCTCTATTTTGACGGTTTTATCAACAAAACGACTATTATATACTCAAACTGATTGAATAGGAAAAGTGGATCAATTTAATCAATTCAACACTTTGTTTTTAATTGATAATTTTGAATAAATGTTCAAAATTAAGTAACTTATTTTGAGTTAAATATTAAATGAATTAATTTTTATTGTGGTTAATAGCTTAATCATGCTATAAAATTATTTGGTATTTTAATTATGAAATTCAACAAGGTATAGAGTTAATGAGGAATGATTTTTACTTATTAAAAGGAACTGTAAGTTGTTTACAAGTAGATAAAAATCCGCAACAAACTGACACTAAGCTGACGATGACGGATCGAATAGAAAAAGATTTTTATGCGGTGTTTTGTTCAATTATAGCATTGATTTGCTTTTTTATTTGTTGTCGTCCGCCTTTAAGGGGGCAACGCTTTTGTTGCCAGATCGGCAATAAAAAAGTAGAGGGAAGGCTTAACAGGATTGGTTTTAATGAGGGCGATTATGTTGAAATGCTTGTTAAGCCGAAAAAAAATGATGTTTACCAGCCTTATGCCGTACGAATTCCGAAACAACATGCGATAATTTTCCCGCAACATATTGGTTTAACAACGTTCGCACTTTTAAAAGTTATTTTTATTTTGATGACGGTATTTGCCGTTGTTTTCCTACTTATTTTGTTAATTATTGAACTATTTAACGATTGTTCATTAAATTATATTTTTAACATATTTAAATACTGTTTTTTGGGGTGGATCATTGCAATTATTGTTTCTTTTTTGATAGGTGGAGGAGGATACTCTTTTATTTCCAATCAAATTTATGCCTGTTTTGGGTATGAAAAACCATGGAAATATGATTCTGAAAAAGAAAAGGAACGCTTTAAAAAATTGTATCGAATCAATGATCCTGAAATATTTAACGATCCACAGAGCCCTGACTTTGAAAAATTCAAAGAATTTAAAGCATTAACAAATTACTACTGTAGAACGCCAACTTTACCTAATTGGGTTAAAGTCATTGATGAACGAAACAAAAAATAACAAATAATTCAACAGATAAATATAAGGAATAAAAAATATGGAACAGAATATAGGCGATAGCCATTATTACCAAATTATTACTGGTTATATCACCGATCTGGAGGTCTATGACACGCGAGAAAGTTATCTTAATGCTCGCAAACTAGCTGGACGCCCTGATGTCAATTTACTAACAATAGGGCATTTAGATTTAGTTTCTATGGCTAATAGTATGAAAATAACTTCAGCAAAAATTGAAAACATTGATTACGATACAGCCGATATTGAGCAGTATTTTTGCTGTAAATTAGGTGATAAGGTGATTGAAGGCGCATTTTGTCGAACCTTTTTTAATGAGGGAGACTACGTGGAGGCGGTTGTTGATCCACTAGCTGGTGGAAGCTATTTTGCTTATGCATTACGCCGTCCTGCCGATAAGCTTTTATGGTTACATCCTTATGCAACAGAGGGAACAGAAGCTGGCAATTCAAAACTAAATATACCTATTTTACCGCGTATTTTCCTTATTGGTGCTGGAGGATTGGGGGTATTTACTTTCTTTTATTTTGTAGTAATGGCCTTTTCTAAAAATAATTTTTCGCTACTTCTTATGGCTGTTATGGGATTATTTTTTATTTTACCAACTTATTTATTCTCTTCTGCATTAAAAAAATCAAAATCCGGTTCTGCTATTGCTGATAAGATTTTTGCGACTTTGGGGTATAGTAATCCTAAAACGTTTGATATTGAAAAAGAATATAATGTTTTTGTCGACAAATTATTCGATTTATATAAACAATATTGTGAAAATCACAATGGATATTTAGCGACTGATGAAGATACATATAATGAGTTTATTGATCATTATATACATCAGCAATCAGAAGATGATTCTCAGGACGATATATTACTAAAACAATATTTACGTCAAACTAAAAAAATAGACGGGATTCAATGGGCATTCTTTTATGTTAATACGCCAGCCATCCCTAGCTATATTAACGTTATTCATACCGAAAACCACAATGACAGCCATGGGCAATAATGGTTAGTTGTTGAGTGTTTTATTCAGCTCTGGAAACAAAAACACGGGCAAAATCCCGTGTTTATTGTTATTTGGTTTTATAGTGGTATACAATTTTCAAGAAATTTTTGCTCATCATCATAGCCAGAAATAAAATTATAACTTATTGGGTTATCGCCATATTTGATCGATACAATGCATTTAAATGCAACTGTTTGACCTCTAGAATTATAAAGTTCTTGACGTGTATCATAAATTTTTACCACCTTTTCCTTGATAGGGAAAAATGATTGAATGGAAAGATTATTTTCCTGCCATAAATAATATCCGCCACTTATTGTTAATATTAATAACACTATAGCAAATACCCAAAATTTTGAGCGGGAAGTTGTTTTGCTTGATATAATAATTGAATCATTCATCCCTAATATCCTATATTAACTCACTAAACTTAAACATACCTATTCTTGGTTTAATTCCACATGGGTTAAAGGAAGAAAACGATATAAATTACGGTATTGATTAAGTTTATCATTCGTTTTTGTTAATTGTTCTGCTGTTAATTGTGCTTTTAATTCTTGTACTTTATTTAATGCTTGGGTTTGATTATGCTCTACCAATAAACTGTACCAAACATAGGCAAAAATGTTATTTTTTGGAATATCAACACCTTGCTCATGCATATCGGCAAGTTCAAACCACATTTGATAAATATCAGAAGATGAAAGCATCTTATCAGCATAAATATATTTCGACTCGGTATAAGTCTGTTCAGGCAATGCCGAAACATAATCGGCTAAATCATTTCTTAATAAAATCGCTTTAGTGTGTTGGTAAATGCTATTGGGAATTTGACGATAATCAGAATTTAAATAAGAATCTAAAGTATAATATCTGATAAGTAATTCGGCAGCACTAACATTACCTGACTTAAGCAACATTTTGATTTTTGAAAGGTAATTATCATCTCTTGAATCGTAATATCTCTGAGTATTATTCAATAATTCAATGATCGCATAATGATTTTGATTATCTGCTAAAGTATTAAGCTCTTTTTGATATTGCTCATCTGTTTTTGTAAATTTGTAGTATTTCAATTTTAAGAATTGCTTATATTGATCATCCTTATAGATGCTATCAATCCAAGAAAAAATTAAATTTTGCTCTGGTGTACAAAGAAAATAATTCTTATTTAATTGTTTAACTAATTCTCTCTGCGCCAAGGTATTGCTCTGTGTTGCTAACTCAATTGCGGCTTTACAACCCTCATAAGTTTTTAGGCCATTACGATCAGAATTATGTTTTGTAAGATGATAAATCACTTTAGGTGACGGATTATTTGCCTTTTGTACCTTTAGCCAATCCTCACCATCAACCATCACCGTTGGTGAACGGTAAGTTTGCTGATGCTCAATGTATTGTGTAGTTAACCATTCAAATTCAGGGTGAGATTTGTCGATAGTGATCAAAAAATTTTGCGCTGGCACATAATATTGTTGTGCCGCCAAGTCAAGATATCGCCAAGCTTCATGATAATTTTGCTCAATATTTTTGCCTAAATAATAAATTACCCCTAACCGATAATTTGCCGCTGCATACCCTAAATCGGCGGCCTGCTTGTAATATGATATTGCTGTGTTGGTATCTTGAAGAATAAAATCATATACCGTACCAAATCGGTATAAAATTATTAGATTATTTGGCTCAATTTTCAATGCAGCTTGGTAAAGCTTGATTAATACATTGCTTGACTTACCCATAAGGTTTTCAGCATCACGATAAAAGCCATAAGCAATTCCACGATGTTGAGCTAATGCCAGCAAAGGAGAAGTATGAGGGAATTCTTCTAAATCGCTATAGGATTGTAGCTCTTTGTCAAGTTGAGCATAAAAAATTTGTTCATCTTTTAAATTATCACCAAAAATCGCTTCTACGGTTTTACTGGCGTTTTCAATATAAAGATTATTGGCATAATCGAGTTTAGCTTGTATTTTTTTAAATTTATCAGGATAAATTGTTTCAAAAAAAGCACTATATTCAATTGTTTGGTTATTATCGATATTTTCATAAATAGGTTTAATGACATTAAGTAAAAACTGCTCTTGCAGGGTTTGTTCATTAGACGATTGAATATCGAAATTAACATCAGGATTAATGTTCATCCCTAAATGATAATATGTTGCCGCTTCCTTGGGATCCCTTTCTACGCCTAAACCGTTTAAATAAAGCCAAGCTAGTTGAAAAGCCATTTTTTGCCTAGTCTCATCTTCAAGTGATCGACCTTTTACAAATTCAATTAACCATTTAGCTGCCCATGGATAATTAGGTTGTTCTGATTTTGAACCGTCTATCTGGCCTCCGTTCAAAAAATAGTCGACTATCTCGGTTGCTGCATCCCATTCATCATTATATTTCATACTCCCCAAACTCTGTTCAAGCCAATATAAAGCCATTTTGGGGTTATTAACTTTATTTTTATAGAGTTGATAAAGTTGATATTGCGGCGCATCGTAAGATCCAAAATCATCACTTTGGCTTGCCATTTCATAGTATTTTATTGCTTTATCATAATCAGCTTTAACCTCTATGCCTTGATGATAAAGCTTACCTAATACATATTGAGCTAGACCTACGCCATTTTTCATTAATTGCTTGTCAAACTTACTGTTTCCTTCAGTTATATTAAGTTTTGCTTTATCTGAAATCGGTGATGCGGCCTTCTCTAACCAATACAAACCTTTTTTAATATCTTTATCGACTAATTCTCCCTCAATATAGGCTATGCCCAAGTCTGTTTGGGCAAGGGGAGATGGGGATGAATTTTCGGCTGCTTTAGTTAAAAATTCGATATATTTATCGGCCGATTTATCATAGCATCCTTCCAATTTTTTATTTTTTGACTTGAGATAAAACTGATTTGTTTCACAGTCCAAATCTTTATTTTTAACCAAAGGGTTATAAGCATGAGCAACTTTATATTGAGCGATGCTATCGTGCTTATTTATTGCCAAAGACCAAACGTTTTGTGAAATTGTATCGGCAAAGGCATCACTTGAAAAAGCACACACCATTGAAAATAAAGATAATAATTTTAAATTTCGCATTAATTATCGTCCATATTAATCGCAAACAGCCTAAAGGGTAGTGGTATATCATTAAATTAGCAACATCTAAATCATCAATTCACCGCATAATAGCCAATCAAACTCAATAAAATAAACTGATTTAACTTATTATATTTTATTAAGTTTATTCTGTAATCAATTGACAGGGTTAACAAATCTTTACAAATTTTTAACAAAAAAGCTAGCGCATTATTGCTCAAGCGGTTATAATTTAAGCGCTTTCAAAGCAAGGGAGTGCTCATTAGTTGAGCGGTCAATTATAAAAAATTCAAATAAAACAAAAATTTACTTGACAGGATAATCGAAATGCGCTATCATACTTGGCATCTGGCATCTGGCATCTGGCATGCCAAACCTACGCCCTAAATCTTTTTCAATATCATCGTAGTCAAAATCAGACTCCATTCTTATTTTTATCACCGAAATCATCTAGCTTAGTGAACTCGCCGAGTTTATCGGTAGGGTTGTTGTCGA
>NZ_JBXSQH010000022.1:0-38542 GCF_057063525.1 Gilliamella sp. X-46
AAAGCGGATATTGAGGAATATATCCATTATTATAATCATAGAAGAATTAAATTAAGCTTGGACAAAAAGAGTCCTGTTCAATATCGGGAGTATTATTTTCCAGCAGCTTAGTTTTTTTGTACAACTTTTGGGGTGCAGTTCAAATTCCCTTAGCAATCCCGCGCTTTGGCTGCAGAATGTGGCCTGCGGCTGCCCTCCGCCGTCGCTCGGTCTTAACGCACCGTTTGTGATGCGTTCCAGACGCAGCACAAACTCGCCAAACATCCCTGTTTGGCGTGCTAACCTCGCTCTGTTGTCGGCACATTCTGACGCCGGAACAAGACAGACAACATAACCATCTTTTTTGGAAGATATTATGTTTTTGTAATCATATGATTTATTTTAATTAAACGCCTACACGGCGTTAAGGCCAGATCTTGTAGAGATCGGAATAGGTATTAATTTCTAAACCGCCTACACGGCGTTAAGGTAGAGCTCAAGATTTGATAAATCTTGCTGTATAAAGATAAACAACAATTTCATCTTTGAAAACCCTTTTTTTGAGATGTTTTATAATTTATTGATTTTTTTAATTTTAAATTATCGTTAAAAAAAGGGTTTGGAGCGGTTAAATTGCTGTTATTAGGGCGCTATTCGTGGTTTTATTGTTTTTTGTATGTCGGCGCTTTGCTTAGGTTGTGTAAGCGATTGATTTTCCTTGAAAATACAAAAATAAAAACTTCAATAAAACCAATAATTTTCCTGACCGCTTTTTGGATACAATTACATTGCTTTTTAACACAAAAGTAACTCATCAAAAAACACCTAAGATTATCTTGTCTGTCTTATTCCGGCGTCAGAATGTGCCGACAACAGAGTGAGGTTAGCACGCCAAACAAGGATGTTTGGCGAGTTTGTGGTGCGTCGGGAACGCGTCCACAAACGGTGCGTTAAGACCAAGCGACGGCGTCGGACAAATTTGTCTGGAACAAATTTGAACATTTGAGCACAGCGAAGATGGCCTCGTAGAGGCGAGTATCAGGATGATACGAGTAGTGCCGCAGGCCACATTCTGTAGCCAAAGCGTGGGATTGCAAAGGGAATTCGCTTTAATTCCCTTTGCTCGGACGTGGTCACTGTAGCTATTTTTTTCACCCAAGGTCAAAACGTCCGAAACCTTGCCGTACTATAAATAGACCACAAACTTAAACCGCCACAGCGTAATCACTAGAATTGCCATCGACACTTTCAGCGTCGCCGGCGGCGGAGGCGGCGCGATTGTGGCTTCGCCGCAACAGCGTAACCCTAAGGGAATACCCCACTTACGCGGGGGCTTTATTCTTTGATAAATTCTCCGCTATTGGCACCATAACCGCCCCCGCGGCCTAAGGATTAAGGACTAAACGCTAAAAACTAAGGTGCGGGGCAAACAGCACAATTTCTAGTGGAAACACTGGTGCTGCGGACGAAGCCGGTGAACGAGTCGACATCGAACCCAGGGCTACCTGTTGCGAAAAACGTACAGTCGTAGGAGTCGACGAAGCCCGCACCACCGTAGAGGTACATGAGGCCCCACTCAGTGAAAAAACCTGCACCTATGTGACGCATGTAATGATTCTCAGATGAACTAGGCGTGGCGCCAGAAATAGGAGGATTATCAGTTCTGACTGCATTGGTTAAATCACTTACCCTAGCAAGACGATAACCCAAACGACTACACCAAGAGGAGTGGTTAGACTGTGTATCCAGTTTATCACCCCGATTGACGAACCACTGCTTTAACACAAATCCATACTTCACCTCATTACCACTACTATCCCTACCCACCAACTCAAATCTCTGTGGCAAAGATGGTACAGTTAAAGAACTAGGATTTGTTGAACTTATCTGAGAACTATTAGCCCTAGGACCCCTTAACTTAACTCGTGCGACAACTTTTCCTCTACCAACACTAGGAATCCAAATATTATTAGCTGTTACACTTGTCACCGTAGCCGTTATATCGCCATTCGTGACAACAGACCACGTCAACTGACTTGCATTAACTCCAGTAGGCATCTTTAAGTCAAAATACAACCCATCAGCACCCGTTGTAGGAAAATTTTGGTCATAAGATGATGAACTCGTTGACTGAGTTACAAAACCCTCATCAGGACGCCATATGTTAGATGGGCCTGCGTAGCGAGGATTATCATAAACATTGATGCCTCTTGTACCACCAAACAACAAAACCGGCCTTGCGCGACTCACAAAGCGTGATACACAAGTACCGCCATACGGATTGATATAATATGTCACCCTCTGACTGCTAAAATTGGTCCTATTAGGAACCCCGTACTGTGTCTGTAAATATCCCCCTGTACTACTTAAGGTTACCCTATAAGGAGCCTTACATGCACTTAATGCTTCGTTAAAACTAACGTCATTGCCATCCTTATCTGTAAAGGATGCCGATATATTCCCTGATACACCATTTGCAGCCAGCTCATCTCCATCATCATCACGCCAATAATTATACCTTGTGGCTAAATCACTTAAACTCACTGAACTAGCTGTTAATCGTGGGAATATCATTCCTATATCTCCCAAAGTACTTCCTGCATAAGGTAAGCTTATTGGATTTGATACACTTGATGTATTACTAGATGGCGTGATTACCCGACCATCCTGCAACCTTATAGACAACAGACTGTCTGTATCTGTTGCCTTCATTAGACCATAGTTGAACGCTAAATACGGCGCACTACCCTCTATTACCCTTGAAGTACACGCCATGAATGGCTGTGAACAAGGCGTTAATGCCACAGAACCCTGTGTATACGACAACAACAATACCACGAAGAACAACGCCGATTTAGATAACAATGAAACTCTAAACAACAATGGCGGTTTGAATACCAATGGCGGCTTTAACAACCACTTGGATATCGACGATAATTTTGTCGAAGAGGTGGCCGATGACCTGACCAAAGAGGTTTCCGAGAATGTTGTCGAAGGACCCGACGAAAACATCGCCTGAAAAAACCGCGATGACGGCGTCCATTTCGCTACGCGAAATGACCTCGGTGATGAAAATAAGAATTGAGTCTGATTTCGACTACAGTGAAAATTAAAAAGTTTTAGGGCGTAGGTTTGGCAGGCCAGATGCCAGATGCCAGATGCCATAAATGGTAACGCATTTCGATTGTCCTGTCAAGTAATTTTTTGTTTTATTTACATTTTTTATAACTGACTGCTCGACTGACGAGCTTTCCCTTGCTTTTAAAGCGCTTAAATTATAACCGCTTGAGTGATAATCCGCTAGCTTTTTTGTTAAATATTTGTAAAGTTTTGTTGATTGCGGGCGGTTAAGCTTTTGGTGGCGTGTTTTGGGGAATGGTTTTGGTGATGTTTTTTTGAATAAAAAACATTAAATAAAAACTTTAATAAAATCAATACGTTTTCTGACATATTTTAGTGTATAGATAGATAAATAATCAATCTAATTGGTAGATTTATTTTGCTGTTTTTTTGCACTATGGCTGCTTTTTATTGTTTACTGGTGCCTAACTTATTATTTTATTATAATAAAATAATAAGTTAAGGAATTAATATACAAATTGGAAAAAACAATGCTAAAAAGTTACTTTTTATTATTTGCTTTGTTGCTTTTTATCCCAACTTGTTGGGCTGATGGTTTAACAAAAGAGCAGGCAGAAAATCTTGAGCTTGCAGGGGTTAAACTTGGAATAACCGAACCGGAACTGGTTGAATTACTCAAAAACCAATATCACCTTTCTGAAAATGACTTTACTGTTAGTGAGCAGCAAATGGCATTACCGCCAACCAAAATAGATGGAAAAAGCATAACTACTTGCACAATTAAGATCTATGAAGTCGTTTTAAATATCAACCATCCAGAAGAAACGTTAACAATTCAACTTAAAGACGATATCACGCATAATCCTCCAAAAAAAATGGTGGTTTATAGTATTTATCATACCATGCCATATACAGTAGAAAGTGCACAGAAGGTTTATAAGGAGTTAACCGAAAAATATGGTAAGGAAGAAACAACAAACTTTTTCGGAATAAAAGTTTGGCGTTACAACTCATACCATTTAGGCTTATCCCCAGAAACTGAGGGTAAATTCTATGTATCTATTCGAAGCAATGGACTATAACACAACTAGGAGCTAAACAATGTTAAAAAAGTACTTTTTATTATTCACTTTGTTATTTTGTATCCCAACCTGTTGGGCTGATGGTTTAACAAAAGAGCAGGCGGAAAATCTTGAACTTGCAGGGGTTAAGCTTGGAATAACCGAACCGGAACTGGTTGAATTACTCAAAAACCAATATCACCTTTCTGAAAAGGACATAAAGATTAGTGAAAAGAAAATGCGATTACCGCCATCAAAAATAGGCGAAAAATCGATAATCGAAGGCACAATCAAAAGCTATGAAATAACTTTAAATGCCAACAATCAAGACGAAAAATTAACAATTAGACTTGAAGATGACTTAGAGCGTAACCCTACCCAATTGGTTGTGTTCAATGTTTATCAAAAAATGACATACACAGCAGAAATAGAGCAGAAAGTTTATAAAGAATTAACCCAAAAATATGGTAAAGAAGAATATAAAAACATAACAGGGGATAAAATATGGAGCTACAAACCATACTCTTTAAATCTATCCCGAGAAAATAACGGTAAGTTTTCTGTTGAAATTTTGACCGAAAAATATCGTAAGCAAAAAACAGGATCGTAGTAAAAAACGAAATAGTTGCATAAACGGTTAATTTGGCTAAAAAACACCAAAAACTTTAATAAAGTTAATACCTGCATTAACTAATTTTTGCCTAAAAGTTTTTTGTTTTTGTGAATAAATAGGGATGGGTGTAGAGGTGTTAATGTTGGCTAACACACGATTGAACAAGTTATTTTACTGTTCAATCGTGCTTTTGCTATATCAAATTAACCAAAAAACTTTTTCACTTTGTCAAAGAAGCTTTTTTCTTTGGGGCTGTGTTTAGAGTTTTTATCGGCTTTAAAGCTTTCGCCTAGCTCTTTAAGCAGCTCTTTTTGTTTGCTCGTTAGGTTAACGGGTGTTTCAACCACAACATGGCAGTAAAGATCACCTACCGCACTACCACGTAATGATTTGACGCCTTTACCTCGTAGTCGGAACATTTTACCGGTTTGTGTTTCAGCAGGAATCGTTAAGCTGACCTTGCCATTAAGGGTTGGTACTTCAACTTCGCCACCAAGTGATGCCAATGCAATATTAATTGGAATTTCGCAATGCAAATTGGTGCCGTCTCGCTCAAAAATAGCATGTGGTTTAATTTGCATTTGAACATATAAATCACCTGCTGGTGCGCCATTTAAACCTGCTTCGCCCTCACCAGATAGTCGAATACGGTTGCCTGTATCAACACCGGCTGGAATAGTAACAGACAATGTTTTCGTTTTTTCAACACGACCTTCACCATGACATTTTTTACATGGATTTTTAACCACTTTACCCCGTCCATGACAAGTTGGACACTCTTGTTGCACGGCAAAAAATCCTTGTCGCATTTGTACAACACCTGCACCATGACAGGTATTACACGTGACCACATCAGAAGATTTTTCAGCGCCTTGCCCGTGGCAAGTATCACAACTTACCCAAGTTGGTACTTTAATTTCTTTATTAACGCCTGCTGCGGCTTCTTCTAATGTTAGGGAGATATTGTATTGTAAGTCATTGCCACGAGAGGCGGTTTGACTGCGTCCACGACCGCCACCAAAGAAATCACTAAATATATCGTCGAATGCACCACCGCCAAAACCACCAAATCCGCCGAATCCACCAGATCCACCCTGTCCTTGTTCAAAAGCTGCATGTCCATATTGATCATAAGCCGCTTTTTTTTGCGGATCCGTCAGGATTTCGTAAGCTTCTTTCACTTCTTTGAACTTTGCTTCGGCTTCGGCTTTGTTATCTTGATTCTTATCAGGATGATATTTCATCGCTAGGCGTTTATAGGCTTTTTTTATCTCACTTTCACTGGCACTTTTACTAACGCCCAATGTTTCATAATAATCTTTCTTCGCCATAATTAACCTTTATTTTTTTATGATTGTATAAACAACTAAACGGGCTTGAGTTACCTCGCGCCCGTTTAACTTGTTATATGCTTAAAACTTGTTGAAATAACTCATTAAAAAACATTGTAGTTAATGTTTATTTTTTATCATCATCAACTTCTTTGAAGTCTGCATCAACAACATCATCTTGCGCATTAGTGTTTCCACTATTTGCTTGACCCGCACCTTGAGCTGCTTGGGCTTGTTGTTGTGCTAATTCAAGCAATTTTTTAGATGCTTCCATTAATGCATTAATTTTAGCTTCAATTTCTGCTTTATCTTCGCCACGAGCGGCAACTTCTAAAGCACTGACTGCATCTTCAATTGCTTTTTTATCATCAGCTGATAACTGATCACCGGCTTCAGTCACTTGTTTACGTGTTGAGTGAACAAGATGATCGGCTTGGTTACGAGTTTGAGCTAGCTCTTCAAATTTACGGTCTGCATCGGCATTGGCTTCTGCATCGTTAACCATTTTTTGAATCTCTTCTTCACTTAATCCTGAAGAGGCTTTAATGGTAATTTTTTGTTCACGTCCAGTATTTTTGTCTTTCGCAGATACATGTAAAATACCGTCAGCATCAATATCAAAAGTCACTTCAATTTGTGGCATACCGCGAGGTGCAGGTTGAATACCATCTAGATTGAATTGACCTAATGATTTGTTATCGCCCGCACGTTTACGTTCACCTTGTAACACATGAATGGTTACAGCTGATTGATTATCTTCAGCAGTTGAGAACACTTGACTATGTTTAGTTGGAATAGTTGTGTTCTTTTCAATTAAAGCTGTCATTACGCCACCCATAGTCTCAATACCTAAAGACAATGGAGTAACATCAAGTAATAACACATCTTTAACATCACCACCAAGTACACCACCTTGAACAGCCGCACCAACAGCAACTGCTTCATCAGGGTTTACATCTTTACGTGGTTCTTTACCAAAGAAGTCAGCAACCGCTTTTTGAACCATTGGCATACGTGTTTGACCACCAACAAGAATAACGTCTTTAATATCAGAAACAGAAAGACCTGCATCTTGTAATGCTGTTTTTACAGGATCCATTGAACGTTTAACTAAATCTTCAACTAAAGACTCAAGTTTAGCGCGTGTTACTTTAATATTTAAATGTTTTGGACCACTTGCATCAGCAGTGATATACGGTAAATTAATATCAGTTTGTTGTGCTGATGATAATTCAATTTTTGCTTTTTCTGCCGCTTCTTTTAAACGTTGCATTGCTAGCGGATCATTTTTTAGATCGAAGTTTTGTTCACGTTTAAATTCGTCAACTAAATAGTTGATTAAGCGTGAGTCAAAATCTTCACCACCTAAGTGAGTATCACCATTTGTTGCTAATACTTCAAAGGTTTTTTCACCATCAACGTCGTCGATTTCGATAATAGAAATATCAAATGTACCACCACCAAGGTCATAAACAGCAATAGTACGGTTACCTACATCTTTATCTAAACCATAAGCAAGGGCAGCAGCTGTTGGTTCGTTGATGATACGTTTTACATCAAGTCCTGCAATACGACCAGCATCTTTGGTTGCTTGACGTTGTGCATCGTTAAAATAAGCAGGAACAGTAATTACCGCTTCAGTCACCGCTTCACCAAGATAATCTTCTGCTGTTTTTTTCATTTTCTTTAATACTTCGGCAGAAATTTGTGGTGGCGCAATTTTTTGACCTTTAACATCAACCCATGCATCACCATTATCGGCTTTTACAATTTTATATGGCATGATGCTAACATCGCGTTGTACTTCGGCATCTTCAAAACGACGACCAATTAAACGTTTAATGGCAAATAATGTATTTTGTGGATTAGTTACTGCTTGACGTTTTGCTGGTTGACCAACTAAGATTTCACCATCTTGAGTATAAGCAATAATGGAAGGGGTTGTACGATCGCCTTCTGCATTTTCTAATACTTTTGCTTGGCCATTGTCCATGACAGCAACACATGAATTTGTTGTACCTAAATCAATACCAATAATTTTACCCATAATCTTTTCTCCTCAAAATCTGTATTTTATTTCTTGTATATAGGTCTTAAATATTAATTTTCAAGCCTTTATTTCACAAAGAAATGTTTTTGTTTTCACATAAATGGGAACATTATTATTAATATCAAGGGGGGCAAAAAAATAATTTTCTCTGAAATCTTGATTATCGCGTTGTCTACACTTATTATTGCCGCTCTTTGTTAATCATCAAACTTAACCTATAGGATCCTTATGGAACAAACAAAACTTGCAAATCCTGGCCCTCTTGGCTTAATGGGATTTGGTATGACAACAATTTTATTAAATATTCATAATGCTGGTTTTTTCCCAGCTATGACAGTCATTGTCTCAATGGGTATTTTTTATGGCGGCCTTGCACAAGTCATTGCTGGCATTTTAGAATTTCGAAAAGGTAATACGTTTGGTACAACGGCATTTACTTCTTATGGTTTCTTTTGGATTGCGTTAGTGGGTATTTGGTATTTACCAACTTCACCGGCGACAGCACCATCTGATGCAACTTTTGTGGGTATCTTCCTTGCTTTATGGGGTATTTTTACTGGCTTTATGTTTATTGGCACATTAAAAGGTAACCGCGCATTACAATTTGTTTTTGCTAGTTTAACCGTGTTATTTGCTTTATTAGCCATTGGTAATATTTCAGGTAACCATGACATCATCCATATTGCCGGTTTTGAAGGCATTATTTGTGGAGCAAGTGCTGTTTATTTAGCAATGGCAGAAGTAATTAATGAACAATATGGCCGTACCATTTTACCGATTGGTGCACCAAAAGGCGCTGCACATTAATTTATCAATCACATCTATCCAATCGGTTGGTAGATGTGATCGCTTTCCCTCCACTCAAATACTACTTTTGATTTTTATCGACATAACGAGTTGTTAATGAATGGCATACATTATGAAGCGACTGGGTATGTTTTTCGATTATTTCGTTAGATAAGTAGTTGTCTTTTGATGAATGAGCATTATTAATAACAATTTTACCCTCTTTATCTATATCACCAGATGTGATCATGATGTAATTGGGTAATTGGGTTTCCATTTTTCCTGTATAAATAGTTTTGCCTTCTATTTGTAGAGCCGATCCTTGTGGTTTTAGATAAATTAAATCATTGCCATTACCAATACTGTCTATAAAAATAAATTTTTTGTCTTTTATTTGGCTAGAGTAGCTTTCCAGCATTTTTAAGCCATATTGATTACTGTTCCCTCCATCATATAAAACAAAGGCTATTTTTTTCTTGTCTTTTTTGTCGAGTTGGTTAATCAAGTTAATAATAGTAATAATACTTGATGAATTACAAACAAAATTCTTTTGATTAGGAATGCCGCTTTTAAATTTAAATACAACAAAAAATAGCAAAACGGTTGAAATAATTGAGCTGATGCCAGAAAAACTAAAAAAGCCTTGAGTACTAATATTTGGAAGAAAGACAAAATAATTTAATATCAGCGATATAATAAATAAAAAAACAATGGGCGCAATGCTGATAAAGTAATTTAATTTATTAAATTGCGGTGTAAACGCATATTTTTTTTGAAGATTAAAACAGTTAATCGCCGTATCATAATAAGTGCAGATGATTAATTCGGCCTTATTTAAATCACCAATATAAGCATTGTAGTAGTTTTCATACCGTCTTGTGGCTAATTTCAATTTAGCAAGTTTTGCATCAACTATATAGCCTAATTGACTGAGTTCTTTAGATATCACTCTTAAAAAAGCAATCTTTTCTTTAGGAGAAAACCGTTTGCCAAAGATGACGCAATATCGTAGAACAAGATCTTTAAGTATTTCCATTTTTAATAAACTATCTAAATATAAAATTTAAAATAATATAGTGAATAAACATTTATACAATCCGATTAACTATGAAGATAAAAAATAAGTTGATAGGTATAAACTAAAAACTATCAACTTAATAAATAATATTAGTTAAATTAAACTAATTAATAATCGTCTTCACTTTCAGATTTGTTGGAATGCATAATATTTGCAATAGCATCTTGAATGTTTTCATTCCCTGATTCAATACACTCTTTTGTCAACTCTTGCAGTGATAGCGAATCTCTATTGCATACTGCATTAATTACCATTGGCAAGCTCATACCAGTAATAACGCGAACATTCATGCCAAGATCATTCCATTGTGACACACATTGCATTGATGCGTTATAAGGTGAAGCACCATAGAGATCGACAAAAATTAAAACACCATCGCCAGAATCTAACGATTTGGTACAATTAAATAAATCCGTTTTTAATTGATTAATATCTTGCCCTGGGTTAAGTGATAATGCTTCAAATTTGTCTTGTTCTCCAACAATCATTGTTACACTATCTTTCATTCCTGATGCCATTTTGCCATGGCTAATTAATAAGACACCTATCATTTTTACCATCCTTGATTATTCAAACATCTTAATTGCTTCATTTAGTGTTACTTTTTTCAATGAAGGCGTTGCCTGAAAATAGATATCCATATTAGGAAAACTCTTTTGTAAATCAATCAATAGATCAAGTTGCTCTTTGTTAATAGATACTTCTTTGATTATTGAAGTTGCACCGGGCACTAGTGGTAATCCACCAATATTAAGGTTGGTTATTGGTACTCCAGCTTTAATAATTTTATACATTACCTCAATATTTTTAGTAATTAAGATAACATTAAAATCATCATATTTGCGATCATTCCAATATCTTACCGCACCATCTTCTTTTAATACTCTAATTTTATGGCCTGTACTAGCACCGGCACCTAAAATGATATTTTTTGTGAACTCATCATTTGCTGAATAGTCATCGGCAACGAATAAGGCATTAGCCCCAGCCGCTTTAGAAACGTTAGTTGCAACTTGACCATGAATGAGACGACTATCTACACGAGCTAAAACAACTTTTCCCATAATTTATAACCTCTATTTTTTATATCGCTATTTTATAAAATGCCAATTGCAGCTAAAACACCCAGTATGATGGTTAACCCAACTAATGCTCTGGTGACTTTTAAACCTTTCTTAGAAAAATAAAAATAAAGCCCCATGACAACAACAAGCGGTAACACACCCGGTAAAATTTTATCCAATGTGTCTTGTATAACAAACTCTTTACCTGATAAAGTAAATTTTAAACTTGATGAGACTTTAATATAGCTCGCGGCTAAAATCCCCATCATAAACAGACCTAAAATAGATAAGCCTTCTATAAGCATCTGCATTTTGTTACCCACAACTTCTGTAGCAGCATTTCTACCTAATTTAAATCCTAATTGTGCAAAATAATATCCCACAAAAAGTTGATATGTTACAAAAGCAAAGAAAGGGAACAACGCACCAATTGCTAATCCTTCTTGTGCCCAAGGAAGTGCAATTGCAATAAAAATATATTGTATAGTACCCGAGTCAATCGCATCCCCAATACCGGCTAATGCTCCCATTAAACCCGCTTTAGTATTATAAAGTACATCATCATCAATACTGATTGGTTTGTTTTGATAAACCTCATCGGCTCGAACTGATTCAAGAGAGGCCATAATTCCTGAAATTGTTCCTCCACCCCAAGTTATTTGAGTATTAAAAAACAATAAATGTCGTTGGTAAGCAGCTGCCAGTTCGCTCTTTGATTTATATAATTTTTTAAGGATTGGCATTAACCCCCACATCAATGATGCCGCAAGATAACGATCAAATGAGTGTGGGATTTCGTTGGCATAATACCATCGTAACCAAGCAAAAGTTATATCCTTTTTAGTAATAGTCTCTGGTTTTAGATCAATGCTTTCTTGTACTATTTCTGTCATTATAAAATTCCTCTATCTAATTGATTCATCAAATCACTGTAGATTAATAATCGTCATCATCTTGATTGTTATTATTTGAATTATTTCTAGGCTGATCCGCCGCAGAATTTACTGCTTCACTTTTTGCAAGAACGAAAATAAAGGCAACAATAGCTCCCACAATCGCATAAGTTACCATTGTTATATTCAGTGGTTTGGCCATTACTGCCATAAAATAAGCCAATAAGAAGAAAATGATGTAGCTCTTTTTACCAATAACATAAATGGTTAATGCAATACCAACTGCTGCAAGGCCACCACCGATAACGTTAAGAATATGGAAAACCACTCCTCCGGCATTGGATTTAATAACATCAGCAATAATCGGTGCTCCAAAATATAGTGCAACAAACATAAACGGAACAAATAAGGCAAAACTACAAATTATTGGTAATATAATTATAGAAAAAGTTAATCCTGAACTATTTGCTTCTTGCGCATATCTTTCAGTTAATTTCATAATCATAGTGTTAAAGAAAAATCTTAGTTGATACAGGTAAGATCCTAATAAACCAACGGGTACAGCAACTGCAACCGCAGCTGTTGGTTCCATATTTCCAAGCAACGCAACAGGAACAGCAACTGCTGTTGCAATAGCTGGCTCTGATGGCATTTGACCACCTGGCGAAAAAACGCCCATGTAAATTAATTGTATTGCAGCAGTTGTTATCATCGCGTTTGGAATATCATTAAAAACAACACCAACAATTAAACCAGTCATCATTGGGGTAAACCTTAACGTTAAGGTTGCTCCACCCAATCCCCGTGACATAACCATTGCAACCCATATGGAAATAATCGCCGCTTGAAGAAACGTTACATGCATTTCTTGCATATATAAACTCCTTAATATTTTTATTATTAGTTAAAATTTAAAATAATTTATTAAGAAACAACTGATTGTAGTTCTAAATTATTAACAAAATTTTCTACATCTTGTACACACTTTTCCCCCATACCTTGCAGGCATTCAATGGCATAAGCGGAAGTATGAGGTGTAACAAGTACTTTAGGATGCTTAACTAAAGGATGATCGTTATACGAAGGTTCAACATACATTACGTCAGTTACATGTCCAGCAACAATACCACTATCAAGTGCATTTAATAACGCACTTTCATCAATCAATTCAGCTCGTGCAGTATTCGTAATATAGACACCTTTTTTCATTAAAGAAAATTGAGGCTCTTTTAAAATATGGTAGCTTGTTTCATTCAGTGATGCATTTAAAGAGATGATGTCGGAATTTTGAAGCAAATAATCTAATTCAACAATTTCGATATTATTTTTATTTGCCCATTCTTTATTGACCTTAGGATCAACCACAAGTAATCGAGCATTAAAGCCATGTTTAAATATTTCTGCTACTCGACTGCCAATATTACCGCATCCAATAACACCAACAACTTTACCCGTAACATTAATGCCCAGAAAAGAGGCTCTTTTTTTCCATTCATTTGACTTAACAGCCGCTTGAGATTGAACTGTTTGCCTAATTAATGCCAGTAAATTCGTTACTGCATTTTCAGCAACCGCATCTCGCTCAACTAATGGTGGAACAATAGTAACGATCGTACCATGCTCTTTAGCGGCAATAACATCAACATTATTAAACCCTATTCCATGGCGAGAAAGTAAAAGTAAAGGATCTTTCTTGTTATCAAAAAACGCTTTATCAAAAAATGGTCTGACACTCGCAATTACAATATTAAATCCTTGCAATGCATCAGCTAATTCTTTTCCAGAAATACTATTTTCAAAAGTAAAATGTTTTACTTCACCTATTTTTTCTAGTCGTTTTAAATGATCTGGAAAATATTTTCCAAAACTACTTGAGTTGATTATTGCAATTCTATAATTTTTCACTCAATGCTCCTAGTTAATAAATCACCACTCTTACAATTATATTTATTGGAAAATAAACATTGTTTACTTTCCACCCAGTCGTTATGTGACTGGTAACATTAAGTATAGTTTATTAGATTTACAAAAAAATGAATTTAGATCACATATTTAATAAAAAATGCTCATAAAAAATTCAAGACATGTTGTATAGAAAATTGCGTTATTTTTGCAAAAACGTATACCAATCAATGAAACTAATGAACTAAATTTTAAAATAATGAAAAGTTTTTAATAAATGATTAGATTATCGTTGAATGAAAAATGGGAGGTTTATCGTCACTAAACTATGATAGTTTAGTTAAAATGAATTTAACAAAAAGTAGATTAATCAGAATGTTCTAGCTAAATATAACAAAAGGGCATATAGCCCTTTTTACAAATTTGAATTAGATAATATTATCTTGAGTCTAATCCTTTATTTTTTATAAGCATCATTATGCACACCTACCGCTGCACGGCCTGATGGATCATTTAGGTTTTTGAAAGATTCATCCCATTCAATCGCTTTAGCGGTTGAGCAAGCAACTGTTGGACCACCTGGCACACAATGCGCTGCACTTTCAAGTGGGAATAGTTCATCAAAAATCTCACGATACATATAGGCTTCTTTTGAAGTCGGCGTATTGTACGGGAAGCGGAATTTTGCATTTTCTAATTGCTGATCAGTAATTTTACTTTCGGCAATCTCTTTTAATGTATCAATCCAACTATAACCGACACCGTCAGAGAATTGCTCTTTTTGACGCCAAACAACTGATGCTGGTAAGTAAGATTCAAATGCTTCGCGGACAATGTGTTTTTCCATTTTGCCATTACTACCACACATTTTATCTTTTGGATTAATGCGCATAGCAACATCTAAGAATTTCTTATCAAGGAATGGAACGCGAGCTTCAACGCCCCATGCCGCCATCGCTTTATTAGCACGAGCACAATCATACATATGCAGTGCCGCTAATTTGCGTACGGTTTCTTCGTGGAACTCTTTGGCATTTGGTGCTTTGTGGAAATAAAGGTAACCACCAAACACTTCATCAGCACCCTCACCAGATAGTACCATTTTAATGCCCATAGCTTTGATTTTACGTGCCATTAAATACATCGGTGTGGACGCGCGAATAGTTGTTACATCATAAGTTTCAATGAAATAAATTACATCACGAATGGCATCAATACCTTCTTGAATAGTAAAGTTAATTTCATGATGAACTGTACCTAAATGATCCGCAACCGCTTGCGCCGCTTTAAGATCGGGTGCACCTTTTAAACCAACAGCAAATGAGTGCAACTGCGGCCACCATGCTTCTGATTTTTCGTGATCTTCAACACGGCGCGCTGAGAATTTTTTAGTGATTGCTGAAATGACTGAAGAATCAAGTCCACCTGATAATAACACACCATAAGGCACATCAGACATCAAATGACCTTTTACTGACTCTTCTAATGCAAGGCGAAGTTCATTGATGTCTGTTTTATTATCCTTAACATTGTCATAATCCATCCAGTCACGTTTGTAGTAGGTTTTGATTTCACCTTCGGTACTAGATAAGTAACATCCTGGAGGAAAAGCCTCAATTGTTTTACAAACAGGCACGAGTGCTTTCATTTCAGAGGCAACATAAAATGTGCCATTTTCATCATGACCAGTATACATTGGAATAATACCGATATGATCACGACCAATAAAATAGCTACCTTTATTAATATCATAAAGGATAAACGCAAACATGCCTTGTAATTCGTCAAGACAGTCAATACCCTTTTCTTGATATAAAGCAAGAATTACTTCACAGTCTGAACCGGTTTGAAACTCATAACGATCTTTGTACTGATTTCGGAGTTCTTGATGATTATAAATTTCGCCATTCACCGCTAAAACTAGAGTTTTATCTTTATTATAAAGAGGCTGAGATCCGGTATTAACATCCACAATTGATAAACGTTCATGAGCAAGAATAGCTTTATCAGACGCAAAAATACCAGACCAATCAGGACCACGATGACGCTGTAGACATGATAGCTCTAATGCTTTTGTTCGTAGTTGTTCTGGATCTGATTTAATATCAAGAATACCTAAAATCGAACACATTGATTTTCTCCATTTCAAATCGCATAAGCGATATTGTTACAAATAAAAACTAACTAGATAAGATTTCATACCATTTTTTATTTTTATTCAATATAAAAAACACTATGAACAGATATTTAAACAAACAGGATACACATTATTGATACACAATAAAAGTGCAATATCATTATACTTTTGTTATTGTTATTAAAAAGCGATAATTATTTTTTTAACCATTGACCTTGTTGTTTAATATATTGACCTGTTGGGGTCTTTTCTTGTGCTTTACTACCGGCCTTTTTTTCTACTTCACTTAAAGGGATATTACTTTCAGCGGATACTTTTTGATACTGTTGTTTACGAGCCTGATTAATCAGTTGTGCAATTTCGGTAGCGTTACCTTCATTTTTCACTACGCCTAAATAACCATCAGCCTGTTCACCAACAATGCCTTGCGCTTTGGCTTGACCTAATGAATCCATCGCTTGTTCTAAATTTAATGCAAATGCAGAAAAAGATAAAACGGCTGATAATAACGTTATTATTACTTTTTTATAGATAGTCATAACAAACTCCTTAATAAATACATCATATTTTATTAATTCGAATGTGGGGCGCCTTTTGTCCACAATCAAATACATCGATCAAAATAGAACCTATTGGTTTAATATAATCCAGATTTATTAATAATATTATCTAACGCCTTATCAACCTTAATATTAATTTCATGGTCTATCTTAACATTCAAATTGATATTAATTGGCTCGCTTGGAGCTTGAACCTTAACTGTTGGTGAACAGCCAATTAACACTCCCGCTAGTACCATCATTACCATAACATTTTGTACCATAAAATAACTCCTTATTTTGAAGATCCCTTTTTTAAATTATCTTCAATACGTTTACGGATAGGCTCGCTAATTTGATCTGACAACTGTAAACTCATAAGCAATTTAGTTATATTTTCTTCAAGATTGATATTTAGATTCACGGCTTTGCCATTTTCGACATCTAAATTGCTGCCTTGAATATTCAATCCTAGTTTAGCAATGTCATTAGCATAATCAACTATACCTTGTAACTTAGTATAATGAAAATTTTTAATAATATCAGTGAGTATTTTCATATTTGGATTACTTTGTGCATAATTTTTCAAGGTTGAATTTTCAAACTGTAAATAACCTTGGTTGATCGTAGCTAACTGACCATTTGTAACGACAAACTTTAATGCTGTTTCGCCCCTTTTCTTTACCTCTAATAAGGTAATAGGTAAAACGCCCTCAATTACGCCCGCACCGGCAAGCCCTTCGGCAGGGTATTTATCAAAAATATCTTTTAGTTGTATCTGTTTTAACCTTAAATTAAATTGTTGGGGTAATTTGTCTAAATTCAATTTATTTTCTTCAATAAAAACTAAACCAGAAAAAACATTAGCTTCAAGCTTACTCCAAGTAACTATACCTTTGCTAGGTGCTTTAAATGAAGCGGAATAACTACCCGCTAATTTTAACTTTTCAAAGGCGATGCCCATATTTACTTCTTGAACATTGAACGCTGGCGTCGAAACCGTAAATTGGTTATCTTTAATAATAATATTAACATCACCTGTCACCGATTTAATTTCACTACTTTTATAAATACCATTAAGCTTATTAACCGTTAGCATTGCTATAACAGACAATTTATTACTATCAAATGGAATTTTTGATTCCAGTTGAATATTCAATTGCCCAGAGGACGATCCAAGAAGTAAATCTTCAGAAAGATTTGCTTTTTCTAAGCTAATTGAGGCTTTATCTGAAGTCGTTAATGCCAATTGATGGGCAGATACCCAACCAGTAAAAGGCAATGTTAAGTTACTATTTTCTAGACCTAATTGATTTAAAGATGTTTTAAAAAGACCGTTTTGTATATCAACACGCGAAGCTGTTTGATTAACAAACAAAGTAGCCGATAATTGTGCGATCTCTTGAGTAGTGGTTGATACATCCAGTTGTACCACTTCTTGCTGTTTACTGATATCGACTTTTAAATCGAATTGTTTTTTATCTTGTTCATAAAATCGCAGTATATCTATATGAATATTCTTAGGTAACCAATAAACAACAGTTGAAATCAAAGAGAGATCAAAATCAGATTGATTAAGATTATCAGTAGCAGTATCAACTACATTTTCGACAGAATCTACGACCGTTTCTGATTGATTTACTTGCCAGTGGATATCCAAATTATTTGCAGATAAATATGACCACGAAATTAACAGATTTTTAGCTGTTATAGAGATTTGAGATTGCTTGCTAACAGTAAGTTCATCAAAAGTAAGCCCTTCAAAACCAATGCTAGCACCATGCCAATCGACCATAATTCCATGTTTCTGCTTAAATGACTGCCAATAGTGCCACCCATATAAGCAAAACAGTACAATCAAAAATAAAATACTAAGTGAGATCCAATAGCGTTTTTTTAAGCGAACCATAGAAGTTCTCGATTTGGCGAAAATAATTGCAGGGATTACCCTGCAATAAATAGATTAATTTTGAGATTGCTCACGCTGAGTAATATATGCCAAAGCTTTATCAATTCTAGCAAGCGTGCGCTTTTTACCAACGGCAAAAACAGTAGCATCTACAGATGGTGATTGCCCGATCCCCGTTACAGCAACACGTAATGGCATCCCAATTTTGCCCATACCGATATCAAGCTCAGCAGCCGTCGCTTCAATAGCATGGTGAATTTTATCAATTTGCCAGTCAAACTGAGCAATAGCTTCAATTTTAGCCTTAATAGTCTCTAATGGCTGTTTAGCCACTGGACGAAGATGTTTTTTAGCTGCATCTGCATCAAAATCAGCAAAGTCTTGATAACAATAACAACAAGATTCAGCCATTTCTTTCAGTGTTTTACAACGTTCGCCAAATAACTTAATGATGGTAATAAGATCGGGACCATTAGCTAAATCATAGCCTTGTTGGTTCATATGCCAAACTAAATGCTGAGCAACATAATCTGCATCTAAATGATTAATATAATGGTGATTTAACCAAAGTAGTTTTTCGGTATTAAAAGCACTAGCTGATTTGCTCACTGCGTCTAATGAAAAGTAACTAATCATTTCTGGCACTGAGAAAATTTCTTGATCGCCATGCGACCAACCCAAACGAACTAAATAGTTAAGTAATGCTTCGGGTAAATAACCGTCATCACGATATTGCATTACACTGACCGCACCATGACGCTTAGATAGTTTTTGTCCATCATCCCCTAAAATCATCGAAACATGCCCATACTCAGGCAATGGTGCACCTAACGCTTTGAGAATGTTGATCTGACGAGGCGTATTGTTGATGTGATCTTCACCACGAATAACATGGGTAATTTCCATATCCCAATCATCAACAACCACACAGAAATTATAAGTTGGTGAACCGTCTGTGCGACGAATAATAAGATCATCAAGCTCTTTATTGGCGATCTCAATCGGTCCACGGATTAAATCATTAAAGATGACAGTACCATCAATAGGATTAGCAAAACGAACAACATGTGGCTCATCATGAGAATGTTCTTTTTGCACCGAATCACAACGACAATGACCATCGTAACGCGCCTTTTCACCTTTCGCCATCTGTTCTTCACGCAATTTTTCAAGACGTTCTTTAGAACAATAACAACGATAAGCGGTACCTTTAGCTAACATTTCGTCAATAACTAGATTATAACGATCAAAACGTTTAGTTTGATAATAAGGACCTTCATCCCATGATAATTTTAACCAATTCATACCCTCCATTATTGCTTCAATCGCTTCTGGTGTTGAACGCTCAAGATCGGTATCTTCAATACGTAATACAAATGAACCTTTTGCATGACGAGTATAAAGCCAAGAATAAAGCGCTGTACGTGCACCACCTACATGTAAATAGCCTGTTGGACTAGGTGCAAAACGGGTTTTGATTTTCATGAAATAATCCTAATAATAACAGTAAAACGAGCTTAAACAACAAAAAGACTGCTAGCGCCCTTTTCCTTAATTCTGCCAGAATCAACAAGCAAAATAACATGTTGATATCAATTCAATTTAGTTGCTTATTCTAACATGCCGAAAGGTTTCGGCAATAGTTCCATTAATGTTAGACAGTTAGTATTTTATCCTTTTGTTTCACACTGATTTAGAATGATTAATGCGCTTCATCCCAGTTGTCACCCACACCGATATCCACTTTTAGTGGCACGGATAATTGATAGCAATTTTCCATAATTTTTTTAATTTCAGCACAATACTGCTCGATTAGTTCTTCTTTAGCTTCAAATACTAATTCATCGTGAACTTGCATTAACATTCTAATATTGCCGGCAGGCTGACTTTTAATCCACTCACTCATTTTAATCATTGCGGTTTTAATAATGTCTGCCGCTGTACCTTGCATTGGTGCGTTAATTGCCGCCCGCTCCGCTCCTCGACGCTCAATACCATTGGTTGAAGTAATTTTTGATAAATATAAACGTCGACCCGATAAGGTTTCAACATAACCACTCTCAGCAGCCTGCTGGCGAGTCTGCTCCATATAGGTTTGTACACTAGGATAACGTTCAAAATAACGATCAATATAAAATTTGGATTCTTTACGGCTAATATTAATTTGTTTAGATAAACCAAAAGCACTCATACCATAGATTAAACCAAAATTAACCGCTTTAGCGCGCCTTCGTTCTTCAGGCGTTACTTGAGATTCAGGTTTTTCTAAAATTTCGCCTGCTGTCACAAGGTGAATATCTTTGTCGTTGGCAAAAGCGTTAAGTAGGCTTTTATCTTGTGATAAATGAGCCATGATACGTAATTCAATTTGAGAATAATCGGCAGCAATAATCTTATAACCTTTTGGTGCAATAAATGCTTGTCGAATTCGTCGCCCTTCTTCGGTACGCACTGGAATATGTTGTAAATTTGGTTCGTTTGACGATAATCGCCCTGTTACCGTACCGATTTGATTATAATTAGTGTGGATCCGATGATCGATAGGGCTCACCATCAATGGTAATTTATCTGTATATGTGTTTTTTAACTTAGCTAAACTACGATACATTAAAATCATGCGCGGTAATTCGTATTGATTGGCCAGTTCACTCAACACATCTTCACTGGTTGCTGGATCGCCTTTTGGCGTCTTTTTTAAAACTGGTAGTTGATGTTTATCAAATAAAATAGCTCGAATCTGTTTAGGCGAACTAGGATTGAATTTTTCTCCAGCTAGAAATTGTAACCTTTCTTTCAGTTCTTTTAATTTTTTGTTCAACTCAGCAGAGTATTTATTCAATAAATTAGTATCAACCAAAACCCCTGTTCTTTCCATTTCGGCAATCACAATAACTAATGGCATTTCAATATCAGTGAATAGATTTTTTAATTTTTGGTCTTTTTCAAGATTTAGCCATAACTTATTGTGCAATTGTAAAGTAATATCTGCATATTCGGCGGCATATAGTGTAGCTTTTTCTACTTCTATGTCATTGATATTTAGTTGTATTTTCTCAGCTTGAGTTAGCTCTTCATAAGTAATGGTTTTGTGGTTCAAATAGCGGTTTGCCAAACTATCCATATCATAACGTTCAGTACTATTTAATACATAAGATTCAATCATTGTATCAAACGCAATGCCTTGCACGGTTATACCATAATTTGCCAAAACGCTATAATTAAACTTCGCATTTTGGGCGACTTTTTTGATTTCTGGATTTTCAAATATTGGTTTTAATTTATCCAACACCTCATCTATTGGTAACTGTTCTGGAACCCCTAAATACTGATGAGAAATAGGAATATAAGCCGCTTGATTAGATTCAACACTCAACGAAATTCCTACTAATTGAGCATGTACATGATCAATACCATCACTTTCAATGTTAAAAGCAAATTGCTTACAATTTGTTAATGTTGCAATCCATTCATCTAGTTGTTTATTGGTTAATATGCACTGATAATCGTTTGTTTGTAAATCAGGTGTAGATTGTTGCATAAATGAAAGCAAACTATCATCAATAGGGGTATTGTTTTGCTGTTTTAAAAAAGTGCCTGAAATTAGCTCTTTTTGCCAACGATGAAAGCCATGATAATTAAACAGCTCAATGAGTGCTTTAACATCAATATCCCCCAATAATAGCTGTTCACTAGTAAAATCTAATTCAACATCGGTTTTTATCGTCGCAAGTAAATAAGAAAGCTCGGCTTCTTTTTGATTGTCTAATAGTTTTTGTTTTAAGGATTTAGCGCCTCTGATTGTCAATTTTTCAATATCGTCTAACCGATTATAAATATCTTTTAAACCATCAAACTCGGCTAACAAACTTTGTGCGGTCTTTTCACCCACACCAGCAATACCGGGAATATTATCTGACGCATCCCCCCTTAACGCTAAATAATCAATAATCTTGCCAGGCGGCACACCAAATTTATCTATTACGCCTTGCGGATCTAAAACGATATCATTCTTGGTGTTAACCAATGTAATTTTGTCACTCACTAACTGAGCCATATCTTTATCACCAGTGCTAATCAATACGTCAAGATTTTCCTTTTCTGCTTGTCTAGCTAGTGTACCAATAACATCATCGGCCTCCACCCCATCAATGCAAAGCAGTGGTAAGCCCATTGCTTTTAAAATAGCGTGGATTGGTTCAATTTGTGGGCGAAGACTCTCAGGCATCACTTCACGTGTTGCTTTATATTCAGAATAAATTTCGTTACGGAAAGAGCCACCTTTAGCATCAAATACCACAGCAACATGAGAAGAATTATATTGATTAATCAAACTGCGAATCATATTAATCACACCAACAATAGCCCCTGTGGGTTCACCTCTGGCATTAGTTAACGGAGGACATGCAAAAAAAGCACGATAAATATAAGCAGAGCCATCAATTAAGATAATCGGTGTGTTATTTAGCATTACAGTCACCTAAACGTTATTCAATACAATTGTTTAAGTAGTATAACCTAATTAAAAATAATATTCTTACGAAGAACCATTATATAATGTAAAGAATTTTCAAAAAAGTATAAACGTTTCACATATAAAACCATATGTAAACGACTGTATATTGTATAAGGAGTATTATATAATATTGTATCTATTTTCGCCTGAGTATGTAATAAATGACAGAATTAAGTCTTGCTGCGCAAAAAGTAAAAGCGGCGCTTGCGGCTAAAAACCTTGAAACACCATCATGCCGATTAGCAATGGATAATGGTGAACGCAAAGAAAAAATCGAAGCTCATTTTCGTGAAATAATGAAACTTATGGAACTCGATTTAACAGATGATAGCCTTGCAGAAACACCTCATCGAGTATCAAAAATGTATGTTGATGAGATTTTTTCAGGTCTTTATTATGAAAATTTTCCTAAAATCACGCTAATCGAAAATAAAATGCAAGTTGACGAAATGATAACCGTCCGCGACATCACTTTAACCAGTGTTTGTGAGCATCATTTTGTAACAATAGACGGCAAAGCGACGGTTTCTTATATCCCCAAAGACAAAGTGATTGGACTGTCAAAAATCAATCGCATTGTTGAGTTTTTCTCACAGCGTCCTCAAGTACAAGAACGACTAACCCAACAAATTTTAGTTGCGCTACAAACATTACTTGGCACAGTCAATGTTGCTGTTTCCATTGATGCCACCCACTATTGCGTAAAAGCAAGAGGCATTAAAGACTCAAGCAGTATGACAACAACAACAGCGCTTGGTGGTGGATTTAAGACTAATCCAAGCACAAGACAAGAGTTTTTACGCACATTAAATCACTATTAATCATTCGATGCTATTTGGTACTGTCAATACAGTACCTCTTCCTTAAGCTATCACAAAAACCAAACATTTAGCGCAAAAAGCCACTTTATATTACGTGCATCTTAAAGAAAGATTGGTATAATTCTCGGCTACTTAATATAAATAACATTGTTTTCATGAAGATTATCCGTGGTATAACTAATTTAAAAAATCAATTCTCTCAATGTGTTTTAACCTTGGGAAATTTTGATGGCGTTCATTTAGGGCACCAGCAATTAATTAACCATATTATTAAACAAGGAAAAAAAAGAAAACTGCCTACGGTTGTGATGTTATTTGAGCCTCAACCACTAGAGTTTTTTACACAAGATAAGGCACCGTCACGGTTAACTTCATTTCAAGAAAAAGTCATTTTGATTGAAAAGTTAGGTATTGACTATATTCTTGTTATTCCATTTACAAAAAAATTTGCCCATATGTCGGCAAATCATTTTATTCAAGATTGGTTGATTAATAAGCTACAAGCTAAATATATTACCATCGGTGATGATTTTCGATTTGGATTTGACCGTAAAGGGGATATCAATCTTCTACAACAATATGCACACAACAACGGCTTTATAGTAGAAAGCATGCCAACATTGGTTTGGAATAATTTCCGTATTAGTAGCACTGCTGTTCGCCAAGCACTTTTAAATAGTGATTTTGAATTGGCTCATTGTCTGTTGGGGCGTGATTATACAATACAAGGTCGCGTAGTCCATGGCAATGCTTTGGCTAGACAATTAGGATTTCCAACAGCCAATATCCACTTACACCGAAAAAAGCCTGCACTACAAGGTGTCTATTTTGTTAAAGTCAAAAATATCTGTAACAACCAACATTACCATGGTATCGCCAATATTGGTTTAAGACCAACCATTAATGGAAAAAAAGCTATTTTAGAAGTGAATATATTTGACTTTTCAGAGGATATTTATGGACAATATTTAGACATTACTTTCGTCCAAAAATTACGTGATGAGAAAAAATTTGATTCATTAACAGATTTAAAACAACAAATTACACAAGATATTTGCACTGCGAAAAAGATCAGTGCACAATTAACCAATTAAAAGTAGTATCAACAAATTTAACTGGAATAAATCAGCATGACAGACTATAAAAACACATTGAATTTACCTGAAACAGGATTCCCAATGCGAGGCGATCTTGCTAAACGCGAACCTGCAATGTTACAAAATTGGTACGATAAGGAACTTTATCGCAAAATCCGCCAAGTAAAAAAAGGAAAAAAAACCTTTATTTTGCATGATGGTCCTCCTTATGCAAATGGTAAACTTCATATTGGTCATGCAGTTAATAAAATTATCAAAGATATCATTATCAAATCAAAAGGCTTAAGCGGTTATGACTCCCCGTATATTCCAGGATGGGATTGTCATGGCTTACCAATTGAACAAAAGGTCGAAGAGCAAGTTGGTAAACCAGGGGTTAAAGTATCTCCGGCTGAATTTCGCCAAATTTGCCGTGATTATGCAGCTTCACAAGTTGAACTACAAAAAGCCGATTTTATTCGTATGGGCGTACTTGGTGATTGGCAAAACCCTTATCGCACCATGAATTATGATACAGAAGCCAACATCATTCGTGCTTTAGGTAAAGTGATTGAAAATGGTCATTTAGTTAAAGGCGCAAAACCGGTTTATTGGTGTACTGATTGTATGTCTTCTTTAGCGGAAGCCGAGGTTGAATATTATGATAAATCATCACCAGCAATCGATGTAAAATTTAAAGCGGTTGATAATCAAGCCGTCGCAAATAAATTTGGTATCAATACCGATTTAACCATTTATGCTGTTATCTGGACAACCACACCTTGGACATTACCAGCTAGCCGAGGGATAGCTTTAAATGCAGATTTTGAATATCAACTTGTTCAAATCAATGATAAAGAGTGCCTAATCTTAGCCACTGATTTAGTTGAAACAGTGATGAAGCGAGCCAATATCAGCGAATGGAAAGTGTTAGGTAGCTGTCAAGGCAATGCACTTGAGTTATTACGCTTTAAGCACCCATTCCTTGATTTTGACGAGCCGGTTGTGCTTGGCGATCACGTAACTATTGATGCCGGTACGGGTGCTGTGCACACTGCACCAGGTCACGGTACAGAAGACTTTATAGTAGGACAAAAATACGGGCTAGAAGTAGCTAACCCTGTTGGTGGAAATGGCTGTTACTTACCGGGAACAGGCGCAGGGCTAGATGGTCTATTTGTGTTCAAAGCAAATAAAGTAGTCGTTGAAATATTAAAAGAACACAACGCATTATTACACTTTGAAAATATTGAACATAGTTATCCATGCTGTTGGCGTCATAAAACCCCTGTTATTTACCGAGCAACACCGCAATGGTTTATCAGCATGGAAAAACAAGGTTTACGGGCACAATCGTTAAAAGAGATCAAACAAGTTCGTTGGATCCCTGATTGGGGACAAGCTCGCATTGAAACCATGGTAGCTAATCGTCCAGACTGGTGTATTTCGCGTCAACGAACATGGGGCGTGCCTATGACGTTGTTTGTTCATAAAGAAACAGAAGAACTTCATCCAGATACGTTAGCATTAGTTGAAAAAGTCGCTAAATTAGTTGAACAAAATGGCATTCAAGCTTGGTGGGATGCTGATATTAAAGATCTCTTAGGCCCTGATGCTGATGATTATCGCAAAGTGCCTGATACATTAGATGTTTGGTTTGATTCAGGATCTACTTTTTCGTCAGTGGTTCGCGTTCGCCCAGAATTTGAAGGACATGAAGCCGACATGTATTTAGAAGGCTCAGATCAACACCGTGGTTGGTTTATGTCTTCATTAATGTTATCAACAGCAATTGATAACAAAGCACCTTACAAACAAGTATTGACTCATGGTTTTGTGGTTGATGGGCAAGGACGTAAGATGTCTAAATCGCTTGGTAACATTGTAACTCCACAAGATGTAATGAATAAACTTGGTGCCGACATCTTACGTTTATGGATTGCCTCAACGGATTATTCTGGCGAAATGAACTATTCAGATGAAATCATCAAACGTTCCGCTGATAGTTACCGCCGAATTCGTAATACTGCACGCTTTTTACTCGCTAACTTAAATGGTTTCGATCCAGAGAAAGATATGGTCAAACCAGAAGATATGGTTGTCCTTGATCGCTGGGCGGTTAGTATGGCAAAAGAAGCTCAAGAACAAATCATTCAGGCTTATGAAAATTATGATTTCCATAAAGTGGTACAACGAATTATGCAATTTTGCTCAATTGAGATGGGATCATTCTATTTAGATATCATCAAAGATCGTCAGTACACAGCGAAAAGCGACAGCATCGCTCGCCACAGTTGTCAAACTGCGTTATATCATATTGCACAAGCATTAGTTCGCTGGATCGCGCCGATTTTATCATTTACTGCCGATGAAATTTGGCAATATCTACCTAGTTCAGAAAAATCGGAATTTGTATTTGAAGATGAATGGTATTGCTCACTGTTTACGTTATCAGATAACGAAGCGTTAAATAGCGAATATTGGGCAAAAATTTTAACTATTCGTAGTGAAGTAAATAAAGTACTTGAGCAAGGTCGTAATGACAAAGTGATCGGTGGTGCACTTGAAGCTGCCGTTACACTTTATGCTAATGAAGATATTGCTACGGCATTAGCTAAGTTAGAAAACGAATTACGCTTTGTTTTACTCACATCACAAGCGAGTGTAAAACCATTACAAACAGCGCCAGAAAATGCCGTACAAAGTGACATACAAGGTCTAAAAATTGAACTCACTAAAGCACAAGGCGATAAATGCCCTCGTTGTTGGCACTATACCGTCAATAATGAGCCAACAACACATTTATGTAAACGTTGTGAAGAAAATATTCACGGCCAAGGCGAAGTGCGGCATTTTGCATAATGCTAAGCTATTTAGCACATTAAAATAAGCTATAGCGACGCCTTATAGCTATCTAGTACCTTTTCCGCCGACAATTTTGTCGGCGGAAATATAATAATGAGCACAGACTTATATGAAAAAAGATAATGGACTTTACTGGTTATTATTTGCAATCCTTGTTTTTATCACTGATATCGCAAGTAAATTTTGGATTTTAAATAACTTCTCACTATTTGAATCGGTGAACCTCTTACCCTTCTTCTCAATTACTTATGTACGTAATATTGGTGCTGCCTTTAGCATTTTTGAGGGCCAACGAATGATGCTTGCTGCTATCGCCTTAATTATTAGTGCTGTAATTTTGCATATGTTATACCGCAATACTCGCCAGCAAAAATTAGAAAACTTTTCATTATCGCTAATTTTAGGTGGCGCACTAGGTAATTTATTTGATCGCCTTTATCATGGTTTTGTCGTCGACTTTCTTGATGTCAATTTTGGTGATTGGCACTATCCAACCTTTAATATCGCAGACTGTGCCATTTGCGTAGGTATTGGATTATTTATTTTCTATAGTTATAAAAAACCGAAGAAGACCGTATAATATGCAAATTATTTTAGCCAATCCTCGTGGTTTTTGTGCTGGTGTTGATCGAGCTATCACCATCGTTGAACGTGCACTAGAACTCTTTGGAGCACCGGTCTATGTACGCCACGAGGTTGTACATAATCGCTATGTTGTTAATCGTCTAAAAGAGTTAGGGGCGATTTTTATTGAAGATATTAGCGAAGTACCTGATAACACCATTCTTATATTTTCAGCACATGGCGTGTCTAAAGCGATCCGAGAGGAGGCAAAACAACGTAAACTCCGCATTTTTGATGCAACTTGTCCACTCGTAACCAAAGTACATATGGAAGTTGCTCGATCAAGCTATCGTGGCGAAGAGGTCATTTTAATCGGTCATGCTGGTCACATCGAAGTAGATGGTACAATGGGGCAATATAGCAATCCCGAAGGTGGCATCTATTTAATCGAATCAATTGATGATGTGAAAACACTGCAAGTAAAAAACGAAAATCATCTTTGCTTTACCACACAAACAACGTTATCGGTTGATGATACAGCCGAAATCATTACTGCTTTAAAAAAACGTTTTCCTAATATTCGCAGTCCTCGCAAAAATGATATCTGCTATGCTACAACCAATCGCCAGCAAGCAGTGAAACAACTATCATCACACGCAGACATTGTTTTAGTCGTAGGCTCTAAAAATTCATCTAATTCAAATCGCCTAGCCGAGCTAGCAAGGCGAAACAGCAAGCAAGCTTATTTAATTGATTTTGCATCTGACATCAAAAAAGAATGGCTAGTAAATACACATACGATAGGTGTAACGGCAGGCGCTTCTGCACCTGAGATTTTAGTGCAACAGGTAATTGATCATTTAAAAAGCTTAGGTTGCACATCTCTTATTGAAACAGATGGCATTTTAGAAAATATCACTTTTGAAATTCCAAAAGAACTTCGAATTGACATTAAATCAACTTGAATTAAGAAGACTTCAGTCCCTCAAATTTTACTAATAATTCTTCTTTTGTTTCAATATATTCAGGATCAGCAATAATCGCATTTTGAATCGGACAAACTCGCTGACAAGTCGAATGATCATAATATCCCACACACTCAGTACATTTATTGAGATCGATTTCGTACGTGTCAAATCCCATTGAAATAGCCTCGTTTGGGCACTCTGGTTCACACATATCACAATTAATACATTTGCTAGTTATTTTTAATGCCATTACAGTTTATCTTTACCGACTCTAAAAAATTTGCGACATTATAGCGCAATCGCTAATAAATCCGAATAAGGATCCTATTATTGCTTGTTGAACAACATACTTACTAGTAAAAAATGCCGATTAAACATATATTTTATGTATCATAAGCAATAACTTATATCGGGTATATTTTCATAATTATTACAATTTATTAAGAATGGTTATCAATAGCATTTAGTTTATTGCGATAGAATGTTAAAATCATAATAAGAACATTAAAGGATAAAAAAGATTGTTAAAATTGATAAAAATTAAATATATATTTATGGCTATTGCCACTTTTGTAATCATTTGTATTGCATATTTAATCACATCACGTTCAGAACCGACAGTCAATTACATTACATCGCCTGTAACAAAAAACAATATTGAAAAAACAGTACTGGCCGATGGCACAATTAGTGCCTTTAAACAAGTTAGTGTTGGTGCTCAGGTTTCTGGTCAAATAAAAAAACTCTATGTTGAGTTAGGCGATGAAGTTAAACAAGGCGATATGATTGCCGAAATCGACGATCTAAAACAAAGCAACGATTTAAAACAATCAGAAGCCTCACTTAATAGTTTAGAAGCACAACGTGAAGCCAAAAAGGCAAGACTAATCAACTATCAGTTAACCTATGATCGTCAGCACAAACTGGTCAGTAAGGGAGTGGGTATTCAATCGGATTTGGATACAGCAAAAGCCGAACTTGATGCAATCAAAGCCGATATTGCTGCGCTTAATGCCGACATAGTTAAGGCGCAAGTTGCGGTGGATACCGCGAAAGTTAACTTAGGATATACTAAAATCCGCTCTCCCATTGATGGTGTAATTGTCGCAATTCCAGTCGATGAAGGACAAACAGTAAACTCCGTCCAAAGTGCACCAACCATTGTTAAAGTAGCTCAGCTTGATAAAATGACGATTGAAGCGCAAATTTCTGAAGCCGATGTGGTCAATGTCAAAAAAGGCATGCCAGTTTATTTTACCATTTTAGGACAGCCTAATAGACGTTTTGATGGCTTAACACTACGCGCCATAGAGCCGGCACCAGATTCAATTAATACCGAGACAACCTTATCAAGCTCATCTTCATCAACAAAAAGCGCAATTTATTACAATGGATTATTTGATGTGGACAATCCTGATCATATTTTAAGAATTTCAATGACAGCACAAGTCTATATTGTCCTATCTGAAGCAAAAGATGTATTAACCATTCCTTCTCAAGCAGTCCAAAAAAAATTAGGCAATAATAAAGCCATTGTTTATCTATTAAATAAAAATAAAGAAATTGAAGAACACGAAGTTATTTTAGGTATCGATAATAACATCAATGTTGAAATAAAATCGGGTATAAAAGAGGGTGATATTGTTGTAGTAAGTAGTACTAATGGAGCATCAATAGGTAATAATGCAAGATCCCCAAGGATTCGATTCTAATATGGCAAATAATACACCTCTTATCAAACTTGAAAATATTGTTCGTGAATTTCCAGCAGGCGATTCAACCATACAAGTTCTTAAAGGCATCAATCTGACAATTAATGCTGGTGAAATGGTGGCAATTATTGGAGCATCAGGATCGGGTAAATCCACTTTAATGAATATATTAGGCTGCCTAGATAAACCAACCACTGGCACCTACTCCATTGGCGGACGAACAACGAGTAAATTGTCACTTGACGAGCTTGCCGAATTACGTCGTGAGCATTTTGGTTTCATCTTTCAACGTTATCATTTATTAAATGCACTAACTGCACAAGGCAATGTAGAAATCCCAGCCATTTATGCTGGTGTAACCAGTGAACAACGGCAAAAAAGAGCGAACGAAATTTTAACACGTTTAGGGCTTGCCGATAAAATACATAATAAACCTAGCCAGTTATCTGGTGGTCAACAACAACGCGTCAGTATTGGCCGAGCTTTAATTAATGGTGGACAAATCATTTTAGCCGATGAACCAACAGGAGCCCTCGACCGCAAAAGTGGCCTAGAAGTGATGGCCATATTACAAGAGTTACACCAACAAGGCCACACAGTTATTATTGTCACACATGATTCAAATATAGCCCAAAATGCCCAGCGAATTATTGAAATTAGTGACGGTAATATTATTTCTGATTCCATTAACCCCAAATACCAATCTGAACAAAGTGATAGTCGTCAAATTAAACAAATCGAAGCGACTAAAACCCAAGATAACTTCTTGGCAAAATATTATCGTTTTCGTGACGCTTTTAAGATGGCCATATTATCAATGCTCTCACAGCGATTACGTACTGTATTAACGATGTTAGGTATCATTATTGGTATTGCTTCTGTGGTATCAGTCGTTGCATTAGGACAAGGCACAAAGCAGAAAATTTTATCTAACATTAATTCGTTAGGAACAAGCACACTTGAAATCTATGCAGGCTCAGGCTTTGGCGATCGCAATGCAGATAAAATCACGACACTACGTTCATCTGATGCCGATTTTTTGGCGCAACAAAGTTTTGTTCACAGCACCACACCAAATCTTGCAACCAGTGTTTATTTTCGAATTAACAACTTAGCGGTAACAGGAACAGTAAACGGCGTTGGAGAGCAATTCTTTGCCGTTCGTGGTTATACTATTTCTCAAGGAAAATCGTTTGATGAAACCAGTATTATTACTTCAGCACAAGATGCGGTAATTGATGAAAACACCGTTAAACGACTATTTGCAGATCAAAACCCTATTGGAAAAATTTTAATGGCCGGCCAGCTACCTGTAAGAATCATTGGTGTTGCAACTAAACAACAACAAGGGTTTGGTAGTAATGAAAGCTTGAATATTTGGTTACCTTATACCACTGTTATTAATCGGATGGTGGGTCAAACTTCGTTAAAAAGCATCACAGTACGCGTTAAAGATCATGTCGATTTATCAATTGCAGAACAAGCCATTAATCAAATCATGTTAAAACGACATGGCACAAAAGACTTTTTCATCTTCAACTCAGACAATATACGAGAAACCATTAACTCATCAGCTTGGGTAATGACACTCTTGGTTTCAGCTATAGCACTCATTTCACTTATTGTGGGAGGCATTGGCGTGATGAATATTATGCTAGTATCGGTCACAGAAAGAACGCGAGAAATTGGCGTACGTATGGCTGTTGGTGCGCGTTCAAGCGACATATTACAACAATTTTTAATTGAAGCCGTATTAGTTTGTTTAACCGGTGGCACAATAGGTATTTTACTTTCGTTTACCATTGGATTTATTTTTAACGCTTTTGTTACATCATTTGCCATGAGTTTTTCCTTACTTGCCATTGTTGCAGCATTTAGCTGCTCAAGCATAATTGGCATTATCTTTGGTTACTTCCCTGCAAAACGTGCCGCAAAACTCGATCCTATTTATGCATTAGAGCGAGAATAGCCATCCAACTATCATAAAAAATCCCTTTGCACAAAATAATGATGCAAAGGGATTTAAAAATTAATTGATACAGGTTTCTTTAACCCTGATAATCAGTTATTTTTTATTAGAGTTCGTTTTGTCTTCTATTTTTGCATTAGGATCTAATCCAGCAACAAATGCAGTCACTCTTGCATAATCATTAATAAATGCTGAATCACTAGTTATATTAAGTTGATTTGCTATGATAAAAAACTTACGATTAACAATAACAGTAGGAATAGACTCTGGTTTCATCTCTCTAATCGCATCACTTTGTTGTGCCATAAACGCTTTAACTAAAAAGCTATCTTTCGTTTTATCATACACTTCAGCACTGATACCTAATTTTTCAAAAACCGCTTTAATATCATCAGCTTTTTTTATTGTTTTATCTTTTTGAACTGCATTATAAAGTGCATCTGAAGCTTTATCTTGAATACCAAGTACATTAGCCACCGCCCATGCTTCCGAAAGCTCTTTAGCTAATAACCCAAAGTTTTCTAAATGGTAACGTTTAAATTTAACGCCTTCTGGCAAAGCCTTACTAATAGTTTGTGAGCCATTATTTTGTATTTCAAATCTAAAACAGCTTGGGCAATTAAACGAAAAGAACTCAATAACTTCTTTATCGGGTGATGGATTAGTTGGCAGTGCTGCATATTGTTTGCCTAATTCGATCGGCGCTGGTGCATTGGTAGAGGCAGTTTGTGATTCATCGGTTTTAGTTATTGTTTTTCCTTCATCGGCAAAACAACTTACAGAAGAAAACAAAATACTAATTGCAATAAGTGTTTTTTTCATTTTAATAATTCTCCTTATTCTTTTATAATTCCACGAGCTTTTAACAATGCGGATTTAAAATCTTCTTCATAATCTTTTTTTAGACCAGGAATAGCTTCATTCTTATCCGAACCCCGCATTTTTAAATGATAAATTAAAACTTCATCGCTCAAATCTTTTAATTCACCTTCAAAACCAGCCTCTTGACCTAATTTAGCTAAAAATTGTAATAAGTTAAGATCAGAATCGCTTTCCCATGCGGGTTGCAATAATTCCACTACTTCATCAATACGATGACATTTCATAATTGTTACCTTTAGTAGATCTTCAAACCTTTCGAAGATAATGATAAATAAGCAATCATCAAAAAAATGATACGCTACGACTTGCAATAACTTTGCTATATAGTAATGTTATTTTGTTTTTTCGCAACGTAAAAGAGAAATAATTTATGGAAAAACCCTCTATTACTGCAATCATTCTAGCCGGCGGTAAAAGTACCCGCATGAATGGCAACGACAAAGGACTGTTATTATTACAACAAAAACCACTTTATCAACATGTTATTGATCGCATCCAACCTCACGTTGACGCGCTCATGATTAATTGTAATCGCCATATCCAACAATACCAAAAAGCAGGTTATCCTGTATTTAGTGACGATCTGGCAGGATTTTGTGGGCCGTTATCGGGTATTTATAGTGGCTTACTACGCAGCAAAACCGATTGGAACTTATTTATCAGTTGTGACACGCCTTTTTTGCCAGATGATTTAATTGACCGCTTAGCTGTTTATACGGAAAATAACAGTGCTATTTATCCATATGATGGACAATATCACCATCCAACCATCTTGCTTATTCATAAAACAACTATTCCACAGCTACAAGCTTATTTAGAACAAGGTGAACGTAAGCTGATGCTATTTTTAGAACAAATCAGTGCTAAATCTGTTGATTTTAGTGATAAAGCAGCTTGTTTTATCAATATCAATACGGTAGAGGAGCTTAATGTATTTAACCAAAAATCACATAAACAATATTTTTTCTGATCGATTTTTGACGTTTTGACCTTTGGTGAACAAAATAGCTATCGTGATCACCTCCGAGTTAGGGAATTATGAATTCCCTAACTACCCACGCTTTGGTTACAGAATATGGCCTGAAGTTACCTAGTGAAGGTGCTTTTGTTTGTTAGATTATCTTCTATCTGCACTATAACCTCCCCATGGCCTAAGGATTAAGAAATAAAATCTAAGGTGCGGTGCAAACGGTGTAAATGTGGTAACTACCTGGGCCGCTCTCGATGTTGGAGTAGTTCGAGCGGACAGAGAAGTAATTGCTATCTATTACGTCTCCTGTCCAGTAGTAGGAGTTGACGAAGCTCGCACCGGCGTATTCAATCATGCTGCCCCACTCGCTGAAAAAACCTGCACCTATGTAACGCATGTAACGATTAACAGATGAGGATGGTGAGGCGCCAGAAATAGGATAACTACCAGTTCTGACTGCATTGGTTAAATCCCTTACCCTAGCAAGACGATAACCCAAACTACTACACCAAGCTGAATAATTAGACCAAGTAGCCTGTTTACCCTCCCGATTAACAAACCACTGCTTTAACACAAATCCATACTTCACCTCATTACCACTACTATCCCTACCCACCAACTCAAAGGTCTGTGGCAAAGATGGCAACGGAATAAGCGGACTAGGATTATCTGACTGTATCTGAGTGCTATCAGCCCTAGGACCAGTTAACATTACCCGTGTTACATATTTTGATTTATCAGTAATCCATCTATCTTCGTATGCGCCTTGGTTTGGCAGCCTCCAACTCACTGTAGCCGTTATCCCACCACGCGTGACCGAAGACCACGTCAATTGACTTCCATCTACTCCTACTGGCATCTCTAAGTCAAAATACAATCCATTAGCACCCGTCGTCGGAAAATTACGACCGTAAGATGACGAACTTGTTGACTGAGTTAAAAAACCCTTATCAGGACTCCATATGTTAGCTGGGCCTGCGTAATTGTCTGTACCATAAGTAAGATTTGGCCTTGCGGACTGCACAAAGTAACAAACACCAGTCCCCCCACCATATGGATTTATATAATACGTCACGCTCTGACCACTAAAAGTACTGCTATTCGGCACTCCGTACTGGGTAACTAGACTTCCACCTGTACTACTTAATGTTATCTTATAAGGTGCATTACAATTATTTAAGGTTTCACTACGACTTACTGTATTGTCATTCTTATCAGTAATATCTACCGATATACTCCCCGTCGCCGTTACACCATTAGCACCCTGACCATCCCCATCATCATCTCCCCAATTACCTAGAGTGATTAGGTCATTTAAACTCACTGAATTTGCCCCCGACGGCACCGCCATGTGTATATCATTAAAGGTACTTCCATTGTTTAACCTTATCGGATTTGTCAAACTTGAGGTATTAGTTGATGGAGTAATGGTACTACCATCAGGCAACTCAATAGCCAATAATGTGTCAGTTGTTGTTGCCTTAGTTCGACCCCCATCAAACATTATATATGGCGCAGTACCCTCAATAGCTTTTGATGTATAAACCGATAACGCCTGTGCACTAAACGAAGAAAATAATAACAAAGGTGATAAAAATATCGATTTCAGTAAAAATGCTAATAATTTCGCTAAATTCATAGATAAAAATAAAGCTCGTGAAGAATCTTGATGACTACAACTTTGATAACCCAAAAGATATGCTGAGGAATTACAATACATAACAACCGACCTGTTAAGTGAATTTTTATAAGAATTTTAGAATTATTTGCTCATTTAATTGGTCGGACTTTTGTCCGACGGCAAAAATTATATTCTGCATCAGAATAAACAACTAGCTTTTTTTGTTGATTTTTGTAAAGTTTTGTATAGAGGTGATGTCTTGGAGAACGTTTTTTTATGTTGTTTTGAGTAAAAACAATCAAAAAAAATTTTAATAAAATCAGTATCTTTCCTGACCGATTTTTGGCGGAAAATCAGGCCTTTTTTGTTTTGGTGAATAGAATACATTGGGTGCGGTGGTTTCGGACGTTTTGACCTTGGGTGAATAAAATAGCTATCGTGACCACGTCCGATTTAGGGGATTTTTTTGCGAAATCCCCTAAAAACCCCGCGCAAGGCTGCAGAATGTGGCCTTCGGCACTACTCGTATCATCCTGATACTCGCCTCTACGAGGCCATCTTCGCTGTGCTCAGATGTTCAAATTTGTTCCAGACAAATTTGTCCGCCGCCGCTCGGTCTTAACGCACCGGCTATTATCCGTTCCAGACGGAGAATAGCCTCGCCAAACATCCCTGTTTGGCGTGCTAACCTCGCTCTGTTGTCGGCACATTCTGACGCCGGAATAAAACAAACAACATAACCATTGTTTTTGGGATGGGATATTGTGTTTTTATAATTATAGGGTTGATTGTGTTTAAATTAAACGCCTACACGGCGTTAAGGAGAGCTCAAGATTTGATAAATCTTACTGTATAAAGATAAACAACAATTTCATCTTTGAAAACCTTTTTTTTGAGGTGTTTTATAATTTATTGATTTTATTTAATTTTAAATTATCGTTAAAAAAAAGGTTTGGAGAGGTTAAATTGCTGTTATTAGGGCTCTATTCGTGTTTTTGTTGATTTGCTGTATGCCGGCCTTTGCTTAGGTTGTGTAAGTGATTGATTTAGCTTAAAAACAGCAAAATAAAAACTTCAATAAAATCAATACCTTTCCTGACCACTTTTTGGATGTAATTACATTGCTTTTTAACAAAAAACAATTCACCAAAAAACACCTAAGATTATGTTATTTGTCTTATTCCGGCGTCAGAATGTGCCGACAACAGAGCGAGGTTAGCACGCCAAACAGGGATGTTTGGCGAGGCTATTCTCCGTCTGGAACCACAAATTTGTCTGGAACAAATTTGAACATCGGAGCAAAGCGAAGATGGCCTCAAAGAGGCGAGTATCAGGATGATACGAGTAATCATAGCCGGTGCGTTAAGACCGAGCGACAAATTTGTCTGGAACAAATTTGAACACCTGAGCATAGCGAAGGTGGCCTCGCAGAGGTGAGTATCAGGACGATACGAGTAATTGCGGAGGGCAGTCGCAGGCCACATTCTGCAGCCAAAGCGCGGGATTGCTAAGGGAATTCGCTCTAATTCCCTTAGCTCGGACGTGGTCACTGCAGCTATTTTGTTCACCCAAGGTCAAAACGTCCGAAACCTTGCTGTACTATAAATAGACCACAAATTTAAACCGCAACAGCGCAACCCTAAGGGAAAATGCTCCCAACTTACGCGGGGGCTTTATTCTTTGTTAGATTATCCTCTATTTGCACCATAACCGCCCCCGCGGCCTAAGGATTAAGGAATAAGATATAAAAGCTAAGGTGCGATGCAAACAGCGTGATGGCTGCGGCTGGCACTGTATCTGTCAACGTTGCCGTAGAACGAATTGGCAGTGAACTGGTTGTCGCTTGTCCAATAGACGCCGATGAAGCCCGTATCAGCGTAGCGGGACATGCAGCCCCACTCCGCGAAAAAACCAGCACCTATGTAACGCATGTAACGATTAACAGATGAACTAGGCGTGCCGCTATCTATACCATTTACACAAGGGAATGAGGAAGATATACCACACTTCGCGTTAGTTAAATCCTTAATATGTGACAATTGGTAACCTAAACTTCTACACCAAGATGCTTGGTTAGACTGTGTATCCTCTTTATCACCACGATTGACGAACCACTGCTTTAACACAAATCCATACTTCACCTCATTACCACTACTAT
>NZ_JBXSQH010000023.1:0-31977 GCF_057063525.1 Gilliamella sp. X-46
GCAGGCCACATTCTGCAGCCAAAGCGTGGGTTGTTAGGGAATTCGCTTTAATTCCCTGACTCGGACGTGGTCACTGTGGCTATTTTGTTCACTATAGGTCAAAACGTCCGAAACCACCGCACCCAATTTATTCTATTCACCAAAACAAAAAAGCCCTGATTTTCCGCCCAAAAATCAGTCAGAAAAGGTATTGATTTTATTAAAGTTTTTTTTGGTGTTTTTTAACAAAAAACACCTTATTCATACATGATTTATTCCTTCAGATAATATCATTTCATTTAAAATTAATTGCTATTATCCCACCAATATTTTGCCGTGGCGCCGCCATCAATTAATATGTCACTGCCCGTTATGTAGGCGCCTTTGTCTGACATGATGAATTCGGCAAGATTGGCGATTTCGTCAGGTGTGCCGCCCCGACCTGCAGGAAGTTGTTTTAGCATATTGCGATAAAAATCTTTTCGGTCACCATTGAGTTCGTCGTTTGCTAAAGGGGTGTGGATTATGCCTGCGCTAATGCAGTTTATTCTGGCACCACGATGTCCCCATTTGACCGCTTCCACTTGTACTTTTATGGAGTTGCCGCGTTTGGCTAGTTGATAGGCTTTTAAGGTGTCGTTGACGTTTTTTATAAATGGTAAATCAAGCAAAGCTTCGGTCGGGGTTAAGGCTAAAGCTTTAGTTTGTTCTTGTGTTAGAGGTGCTAGGCGGTGTGAAGATTGTGATCCAATGACTAACGCTGAACTGCCTTTTGCCATGACAGGACTAAAAGCGTCCAATAATAGGGCGTTGCCGTATAAGTCAACGTTGAATATTTGTGCGGCAGACGCTTGCGATGGCGATACCCCAGCAGTGTTGACTAAGCCCATTATTTTGCCTAGTTTTGTGGCTGTTTCGACTAATTTGTTGACTGATTTTGGATTTGATACATCGCAAGCGGTGGTGTGTACATTAAATCCTGCATTGCGCAGTTGTTGGGCTTGCTTTTCGGCGTGTTCTGGGTTTAGGTCGGCTAATAGGAGTTGTTTTCCTATCGCTATGCGTCTGACAATCGCAATACCTATAGCCCCGGATCCACTTAATACAATCACTTCTTTTGTCATGCTCCTCTCCTATTTTGCCTGTTGCTTACTTTTTGGTTATGATTTGTTGATATTTTAGCGAGGGCTTTTATTGAGATAAATGGGGAGGTGTTTTATAGTGTAGTGAATTAAATTCACTAATAAGGTCTGATTGTGTATAACTTAAATGAGTTAAATTATTTTATTATTGTGGCGCAGACCTCTAGCTTTGTTAAAGCAGGGCAATTATTGGGGATTACTTCATCAGCGCTAAGTCATAGTATGCGAAATTTAGAAACTCGATTAAACCTGCGCCTATTTAATCGTACCACGCGTAATGTGTCACTTACCGAGGCAGGCGAACAGTTATTCCGGAAAATTTCACCTTTATTTGATTCTATCCATCAAGAGGTTGATGCGTTAAACCATTTTATTAATACACCTTCAGGAACGATCCGAATTAATGCTCCAAGTATTGCTGTTGAACAGATTATATACCCTAAATTACGCGATTTTTTACCTCGTTATCCACAAATTAAAGTTGAAATTCAAGCTGATAATAGTTGGGCGGATATTGTTAAGCAGGGATTTGATATGGGATGCCGTTTAGGGAGTGATATTGCTAAAGAGATGATCGCCGTTAAGATATCGCCTCCTTTAAAAATGGCTTTAGTAGCTAGCCCCAACTATTTACAAGCGAAGGCTTTACCAATATGTGTTAAAGATTTGGACAAGCATCGTTTAATTGGTATGCGGATATCTTCTGAGCATGGTACAGAATTGCCATGGGAGTTTTTGGAAGCAGGCAAAATGGTTAAATACCATCCACATTCGCAATTTATGATTAACAATCATTTGCGTAAACAAGCAGCTTTAGATGGTTTGGGTATTACTTGGCTTGCTCGTTCTGGTATTGAACAGGAATTGGCGTCGGGCCAATTGGTTGAGTTATTAGCCGAGTTTGCCATTACATATGATTCTTTTTATCTTTATTACCCAAGCCGCAAAGGGCATTCGAATGTCTTTAAGTTGATTATCGATGCGTTAAAGTGTTAGTCTTCTATGATAACTTTTAAACGTAAGTTACGTTTTTTTTATGCTCACTTTTGGTGCAAATTAGTCTGTTAAGCGCTGTTTATTCATTTTTATGCCTCAATGATAGGCAATTATAATTATTTTTAATTAGTATTTTTGCTTAGAAACAGTGATGATAGTGCCTTTTGTTAATGGACAACATGTACTATGGCATGATGCTTGCATTATTTTTAAGCAAGCGTCATTGAAACTAATATAGTTGAAAGTCGCTAATAGGGCAGTTGTATTAATAATTGTAAGAACAAATCAAGAGGAGACATGCATATGCAAAATCATAACAGTAGTACCGTTGCTTTTGTTAAAGATCGGCGTGCTTCATTAATCAGTGCCATTTTTTTAATGGCGACATCAGCAATTGGCCCAGGGTTTATTACTCAAACGGCCACGTTTACCGTTACACTTGGCACTGCTTTTGGTTTTGGTATTTTAGCATCTATTATTATCGATTTTGTTGTTCAGCAAAATATTTGGCGAGTGGTGGCATTAACCAAAATGAATTCGTCAGATATTGCTAATGCAACGATTCCATTTAGCGGTTATTTGCTAGCGGTGCTGATTATCTTTGGTGGATTAGTCTTTAATATTGGTAATATTGCTGGTGCTGGGTTAGGTTTAAATGCATTGGTTGGGCTTGATCCTAAATGGGGTGGGGCAATTAGTGCACTTTTAGCGGTTTATATCTTTTCGTCACGTAAAGCGAGTAATTTTATTGATCGATTGATGATTGGTTTTGGTTTATTAATGATTATTTTGACATTATTTGTGGTGTTTGCATCACATCCGCCAATTGGTCAAGCGTTAAAAGAGACAGTTTTACCTAGTGATGTTAATTTTGCCTCGATTACTACTATTGTTGGGGGAACGGTTGGAGGGTATATTTCTTATGCTGGTGCTCACCGTTTACTTGATAAAGGCATGGTTGGTGTTGAGCATATTGATTATGTTTCAGGTGCGGCAACCAAAGGGATTATTGTTGTGGGCTTGATGCGCTATATTTTGTTTTTAGCCATTTTAGGTGTAGTGGCAAGTGGTGTGACAATTGATATTTCAAGTTATGCCGCCAACCCAGCATCGCAAGCTTTTCAGGCCGCTTTAGGCGAGTTTGGATTACGTCTTTTTGGTTTAATTTTATGGGCGGCAGCTATTACCAGTGTTATTGGAGCGGCTTATACTTCGATGACTTTTATTACACCTTTTAAACGAACAATTACAGACAAACAACGCCAATTTGCCACCATTATTTTTATTGTTGTTTCGCTTGTGGTCTATTTAGCTATGGGCACAGCACCAGCATCATTACTCGTTTTTGCCGGTGGCTTTAATGGTTTAGTGTTACCGCTTGGTTTGACTATTTTTGTGTATATTGGTTGGCGAAGAGCTGATCTTATGTCTGGATATCGTTATCCAAGATGGTTGTTGCTGTCAGGTGTAGTTGTGTGTGCAATTACTTGGTATATGGGCATAATGTCGGTCGCTACTATTTTTAACTATTTAAAATAGAGGACAATATGACAATCACTAAATGTATTGATTTAAACAGTGACCTTGGCGAGAGCTTTGGTCAATGGCAGATGGGAAATGATGAGGCAATGCTAAAAGTTGTTAGCAGTGCCAATATTGCTTGCGGATTCCATGCAGGATCGCCAGCGGGTATTTTAAAAACATTAAAAGAGGCCAAAGCTAATCATGTCGAAATCGGTGCTCATGTCGGTTATCCTGATTTAGTTGGTTTTGGCCGTCGTAATATGGATATAGCCGCCGATGAATTAACCGCAGATGTGATTTATCAAATTGGTGCACTTAAAGGGTTAGCTGCTTCAATTGGTGCTAAGGTGAGTTATGTTAAACCTCATGGCGCATTATATAATACAATTGCCCATGATAAGCGTCAGGCAATGGCAGTGATTGATGCACTTTGTTTGGTTGATTCAACACTGATTTTAGTTGCGCTTGCTGGCTCAAAACTCATTGAGTGGGCCAAAGAAAACGGCTTGCGTGTAGTTGCCGAGGCTTTTGCTGATAGGGCATATCATGCCGATGGTACGTTAGTGTCTCGTAAAGAAGCCGGCGCTGTGTTGCACGATCCCGAGTTTGTTGCTGACCGTATGTTGCAATTGGTGAATGAGGGTGGTGTAACTGCTATCGAGGGGCAGTTTGTGCGTATCGATGCTGGTTCGATTTGTGTTCATGGTGATAGTGCCGGCGCTTTGGCTATGGCGCAAAAAGTCCGAGAAAAATTACAACAAAATGGCATCAATATAGCCTCGTTTGCTAAGGCTAATAATCGCTAGGTTAGTTAAATATTTGTAAAAATAAATTCAATTAACAACAAAAATTGAAATATGATTAGACAAGACGTTGTTAAGTGGCTATAAAATTGGTCGCTAATATAACAAAACAATATAAAATAAGTGGTTTTAGTAATTGGATATTGACCATATATCGAGGTGTTTAATGCGATTTTTACCCGTTAATGTCGATGCGCTTATTGTAGAATTAAACAGCCTTGAGCAAACGATGTCTCTCACTGATGTGCTTCAAGGTGTTTTTGCTGATTGGCATATCGAAGAGATAATTCCCGCAGCGCGAACCCTATTGATCCGTTACAACCCCATTACGACTAATGCCAATACGCTTGCTAAGCATATTGCTCAGCTAGATATTTCGACAAGTGTGATGCAGTCTGGCGAGTTGGTGACAATACCGGTGCGTTATAATGGTGAAGATTTAGCCCAAGTGGCAGATTACCTTGGTATAACCGTTGCCGAGGTGATTGCAAGGCACACTAATAATGAGTACCAAGTGGCGTTTTGTGGTTTTGCTCCGGGCTTTGCTTATATGGTATCTAAAACAGCTCAGCTTAATGTACCACGCCGACAATCGCCCCGAGTTCGTATTCCTGCTGGATCAGTTGCTTTAGCTGGTGAGTTTAGTAGTGTTTACCCACAGGCTAGCCCTGGTGGTTGGCAGCTGATTGGTATTACTGATACGGCAGTTTGGGACATTTATCGTGATGAGCCAGCGCTGTTCAAACCCGGTACTCGGGTTCATTTTGTAGATGCGAGCCAATCGCAGACAACTTATTATTTACCCAAATCGAAAAAACTGGATGATTTTGCTTGCCAACAACAAGATATAACCGTATTAGCAACAGGGCTGCAAACGCTGTTCCAAGACAATGGGCGAGTAGGGCAAGCTACATTAGGTATTTCTGAATCAGGTGCTATGGATAAAAGCGCATTACATAGTGCTAACCGTGTGGTAGGAAACCCCATTAATGAACCTGTGTTAGAAATTACACAAGGTGGCTTTAGTGCTCAAATAAACAGCTCCATGTTGGTTGCAGTGACAGGGGCTTTATGTGAGATCACAATAACCACCGCGAAAAACGAAACCTATACCGCACCGATGTATCAGCCGATTCAATTAGAAACAGGTGATATTATCCGTTTAGGTAATGTAAAATGTGGCGTTCGTAGTTATTTTGCGGTGCGCGGTGGTTTTCAAGTGGCGCCTATTTTGACTAGTTGTTCTTTTGATACCCTTGCACAAGTTGGGCCATTGCCACTAAAAGCGGGTCAAATACTGGCAGTTAAGCAAGCAAAAGTGTTAAACCCTGTTTCATTAACTGAAATACCCGTTATCAATTACCCAACTAGTGGTGATGTCGTGGTATTAGATATCGTGCTTGGACCGCGCACCGATTGGTTTACTCAGCAAGCTGTTGAGCTTCTTGTTTCACAGCTATGGCAGGTGACGCCAGCTTCCAATCGTATTGGCTTGCGCTTGTCTGGCGAACGGTCATTAAGCCGTGAGAAACAACAGGAATTACCGAGCGAAGGGACTTGCATTGGAGCTATCCAAATTCCGGCTAATGGACAGCCAGTGTTATTTTTAAATGATCATCCTTTAACTGGTGGCTATCCTGTTATTGGTGCTGTGTGTAAGTATCATTTAGATTTGGCCGGTCAAATTCCAGTCAATGCCAAAATAAAATTTAATCCTATAGGGATGTTTAAAGAATTTGAAGGGAGCGATGTTGATCATGTCTGACAATAATCAAAACATAACGCATAAAGTCTTGATTGCTAACCGTGGCGAAATTGCCGTACGTATTATACGTGCTTGCCGTGATATGGGGGGGTTATCTATTGCGATTTATGCTGATGCCGATATTGATGCACTTCATGTACAAATGGCTGATGAAGCTTATGGGCTAGCTGGTAATATTCCATGTGAAACCTATTTAGATATTGATAAAGTTATTGCAATAGCCAAAAAATCAGGGGCAACTATGGTGCACCCCGGTTATGGTTTTTTATCTGAACGCGTTGAATTTGCAAAAGCTGTACAAGATGCAGGCTTAATTTGGGTTGGACCCAATCCTGAAACGATCGAAATATTAGGCGACAAAGTTAAAGCCAGACAGCTTGCATTACAAGTGGGTGCGCCTTTAGTGGTTGGTACCAAAGATCCTGTAAAAGACGCCAAAGAGGCGCTAGAATTTGCCCACACCTATGGCTTACCCATTGCCATTAAAGCCGCATTTGGTGGTGGTGGTCGTGGTTTAAAAGTTGCTTGGCAAATGGATGAAGTTGAAGAACTTTATCATTCAGCAGTGCGCGAAGCTACAGCGGCTTTTGGGCGTGGCGAGTGTTTTTTAGAACAATTTTTGCATAATCCTCGTCATGTCGAAGCGCAAGTGATTGCTGATAAATTAGGTCATATTGTTGTGGTTGGTACGCGTGACTGTTCATTGCAACGTCGCAATCAAAAATTAATTGAAGAATCTCCAGCTCCTTTTATTAGCGAGCAGTTAAACCAGCAAATTACGCAAGCATCAATTGCGATTTGTGCTAAAGCGAACTATGTTGGTGTGGGGACAGTTGAGTTTTTACTCAGCCAAGATGGCAAGTTGTCTTTTCTAGAAGTCAATACGCGATTACAAGTTGAACACCCAGTAACAGAAGAAACAACCGGCATCGATCTTGTTGCTGAACAACTGCGTATCGCTCAAGGTTTACCTCTTAGTATTGATAAAACACCGACCCCTCGATCACATGCTATTGAGTTTCGTATCAATGCCGAAGATGCCGCTAACGGTTTTTTACCTGCAGCTGGTACCATTACACGTTTTGATGCGCCATCAGGCCCAGGCGTACGTCTAGACAGTGGGGTGGTAACGGGCTCAACCATCCCTGCAACGTTTGATTCGCTGATGGCAAAATTGATTGTTGTTGGCAATAATCGTGAGCACGCCATAGCAAGGGCTCGCCGTGCGTTGGCTGAGTTTGCCATTGAGGGAGTTGCCAGTGTTTTACCATTTGATCGCGCGGTTATTGAACATCCTGATTTTTGTGATGATTTTAACGTGCATACCCGTTGGATTGAAACAGAATTTACTGCAACAATAAAGCCAGCCAAAAGGCAAATACCACAAAAAGAAGTAACGTTAACACACACTTTTATCGAAATTGACGGTAAGCGTTGTAAGCTGGGTTTACCTGCACAGCTCTTGGCTGGGTTTTCCTTGAAAAAGGATGATAGTTTAGATGCATCTTCCTGCGTGAAAAAAACATTATCTGATTTGATTGTCCTATCACCTGTTTCTGGTAACCTTTTTAAATGGGTAGTTAATGACCATCAAAGTGTAAATGAAGGGGATGTTATTGCGATTATGGAAGCCATGAAGATGGAAGTTCAAGTTATTGCACACCGAGGTGGCACGTTAAAAAGAACTATCCAAGAAGGCGATTATATTAATGCTGGGGATGCAATAGCTGAAATTAGTTAGCGCTTGTAGGGCAAAATAAAATGAGGGTGAAATTCCCTCGTTTGCATTGTTCAAATTTTATCTGTGTTATTAAAATATATACTTTATTTAAAAGTGACAGAAATTTGGGAGATCTACTTAAATTGCATGCTAAATGGTAAGATTTAGCTGATATTGTTTTTTTAAAGTCAATTAATACTGATGACAATATTTTGAATGTAAAAACGAATAATTAAATTTAATCATCATACTAAGTAATATATAAAAAAAGCTTATTATTATGATTTTTTGTATAAATTTACTATTTAAATATGTTAAGGTTCTAAATTTGTCTTTAATAAACAGGAAAGTAGTATGACACAATCATCTAATCCTTTGATTCGTTTTTATTTTAAACTAGGATTGATACCACAGATTTTGTTGGGTTTAATTTTGGGCATTACTCTTGCTGCTGTATCTAAAGATACGGCGCTGAATATGTCATTGTTGGGTGGATTATTTATTAATGCCTTAGAATCAGTTGCCCCTGTTCTTGTGCTTATCTTAGTAGTTTCCTCGATATCTAATCACCAACATGGTAAACAAGCCAATATGCGGCCGTTAATTTCTCTTTATTTTGTTGGTATGATGTTAGCTGCATTATTGGCAACCATTGTCAGTTTTTCGTTTCCGTCACAAATTTCATTTGGTGATACGCTAAATAATCTTGAACTTACTCCACCAAGTGGTATTACCGCAGTATTAAAAACCTTACTTGGAAAAATGATCGACAATCCTGTTAATGCACTAATAAAAGCGAATTATATTGGTCTTATTGTTTGGGGTGTTGGTATTGGTCTGGCACTAAGGCACGCTAGTGAAAGCACTAAAACAATGATGAATGATCTATCTTATGCTATCTCATTTATTGTCAGAATTATTATCCGATTTGCGCCTTTGGGTGTATTTGGACTTGTCGCTTCAACATTAGCCGAAACAGGTTTTGATGAGCTGAAAAAATATGCTCATTTATTAATTGTATTAGTTTCTTGCATGGTGATTGTTGCATTGGTTATCAATCCATTACTAGCTTATCTAGTTATGCGAAAGAATCCATATCCACTAGTATTCACTGCTTTAAAAGAAAGTGCGATTCCTGCTTTTTTTACACGTAGCTCAGCAGCAAATATTCCTGTCAATATGGGAATTTGTAAAAAATATAACATGGATGAAGATACCTATACCGTTGCTGTGCCATTAGGCGCTGCAATTAATATGTCGGGTGCTGCTGTTACTATAACGGTGTTAACTTTAGCCACGGTTAATTCAATGCCGGCTAGTGCTGGTATACATGTTGATATCTATTCTGCGGTATTACTTTGTATTGTAACTTCAGTATGTGCTTGTGGGGCATCGGGAATTGCGGGGGGATCTTTACTGCTTATTCCTGTCGCGTGTAGTATGTTTGGTATTCCTAACGAAATTTCAGCTAAAGTGATTTGCATTGGAATTGCTATCGGCGTGATTCAAGATTCGGTTGAAACTGCATTAAATTCGTCAAGTGATGTGGTTTTTATTGGCGCAGTTTCATCGGCAGCACAAAATAGAAAAATGAATATCAACGCATATTAAATATTGAGTTCTATTTGCATTCATCTACATAACCAACTACATAATGATATGTAGATGGTTATTTAACTAAAATTCATGCATTGCAAACGGTGTAATATTTACACCGTTTTTATTTATACCACTATTTATTGTCATTGATAATGACTAAAATGTTAGCAATGAAACGATGTTTATCTATTTTTAATTGATTATTTGATTATAGCCGTCAATTACACTTTTAAGTTCTCTATTCAAAGAATCAACTTCTCTTTCTACAGTATTGGTCTGTAAATTTTTTAAAACTACTTTCATTTGATTAATCAATCCAGGTAAACGATCAACAAAACGATCATAATACATATCGTTTAAACCTTGTTGTTTAATCAATTTATTTTTGCCTTTATTCGTCATTAATTCATTGGCCATGGATTCTATTTGTTGAATTTTTTGTTCAAGGGCTGATTTATCGAGATTTTTAAACTGGTTGTCTTCGTTAAAACTTTCATTGATTAAATCGATAACATCTTCAGATAAATCCATGATTTCCATGCAATTGTAGTTAAGTGTTAACCCTTTGTTTTTTATTTCTGATTTTTGAAATGCATGGATTTCTTGGTATAATTTACCATAAGCCGCTAAAGCCACACTTTTTGCTTCAATATATTGGTTATAAAGCGTGTTCAAATTATTTAACAGTTCAGGTAATTTGGCAAAGTCATCCAATTTGTACTCATTATTTAAATAATATTTAGCTATCTGGTCATAAGCTAATCCTATTTCAACGTATTTATCACTTAATGCTTTGCCTGCGGCATCAAGTTCGGGTAACTCTGGTTTAAATGCTAATAACTCAGTAATCAATTGTTTATATTCATCAAGCTCCTTTGGTTCTGGGTGATAGCCGATAAAAAGTTTCGTTGGATTTTTTTTCACATAATTGACATCAATTTTACCGTTTTTATCACTGAGACCTCTTAAAAACCCCTTAACACTGCTATCAAGATGATAAAGAGAAGAAGACATCTTGCCATGTCCATTCCCTCTTAATTCATCTGCAGCTTGGGTGACATTAGCATTAAAAACCTCTAGCCATATATTACCTTTACGTGCTTTCAGTGCAAATTGCCGTGAAACATCTTCAGTCTTTTTAGAATCAGAAGGTTTAGCCTCTGAAGTTGCTGTGGGTTGTTGTGTTTTGTTTTCGGTTGGTTTGTCATCACAGCCAATCATCAAAAATCCAGCAATCAATACGGTTAAAAATTTTTTTTTCATTGTTTATTCCCTTAATTTTTTCATTATAAATTCATTGCGTTAATACTTTATTATCTTTTAATGATTATTTCTAATAAAATATAAAGTTCAAACAATGAATTGTTATGTTTATGCTCAATTTTTATAATAATTCAGGCATTGATTTATACGATGGTTATTACATGTATTAACAAATGAGATACGGTGAAGTATTAATTAACCACGAAACGGTATAGAATCCCGAAACTTTTTTACAAAAATCAGCTTTATTTAAACGGATTATGTTTTTTAAGGCAAATTATGTTAAGAAAATACATCATCCTTGACACCTCTTAATAACATTTTCCAGCAAATAATTATTTCTTACCTATGTTCAACAAATAAGATAGATTGGCTGCTCTATGTAGATGAGTTTTATTATCATCGATTGCATTGCATATTAAATTATCAGCCTCTATTGAGTAAAGCTGGCTGATCAATATTTGCTCAACATTTTTATTTTCTATGCTATATTGATGATTCCCCTTAACCGATTGTTACATGATTTATTAATGTGATTCATGTATTTTGCTGTTAAGTGGGTACGATAAATAATACTTTAATTAGGAGGTGCAAAATGTTTTATCTTAAACGTAAATTGATAAAGTATTGCTACTTTATTTTATTTTTACTGATAAGCCAACAAGTACTTGCTGTTGAAAACGTAACACAAAAATTAGAAGCTGGCGCAGTTGCTTCGCCCGATTCTTATGGTGCCATTGCTGCACAAGAAATTTTAAAAAAAGGTGGAAATGCAGCTGATGCTGCTGTGGCTACCGCATTTGCTCTTGCTGTTACTTATCCTGAAGCGGGTAACATTGGTGGGGGTGGTTTTATGACCCTTTGGATGAACGGTAAGCCTTATTTTATTGATTATCGTGAAGTTGCACCAAGCAAAGCTGATAAAGATATGTATCTTGATGATCATAAAAATGTGATCCCTAATTTAAGTTTATATTCTTACAAAGCATCGGGAGTACCGGGAACCGTTGCCGGTATGTGGGCGGTGCATCAACGTTTTGGTAAATTATCTTGGAAAGAGGTAATGGCACCAGCTATTCGATTTGCTAATGAAGGGTTTACCGTAGATAAACAGTTAGTTAAACGTTATCAAGAAGCTGCCGAGCTTGCACCTGCTAATGGTCACTTTAAGCAATACTTTGGTGCTATGCAAGCTGAAAAGGTGTTTAAACAGCCCGAACTTGGTAAAGTATTAGAGCGTATTGCAAACCAAGGTAGTGACGGATTTTATAAAGGCGAAACTGCTAAATTAATCGCACAACAGATGGAAAAAAATGACGGTTTAATTACTGAAAACGATTTGGCAAATTATCAGGCTAAATGGCGAGCTCCGTTAGTTGCTAACTGGCATGATATGCAGATTGTTACTGCTCCACCGCCAAGCTCAGGTGGCGTTGGTTTAATTCAACTTTTATTAATGAAACAAGATCTCGCTAATGATTTCAAAGATGTAAAAGTGAATTCACCACAATATATTCACTTATTAGCAGAAATAGAAAAACGTGTTTTTGCCGATCGAGCCGAATATATGGGAGATCCTGATTTTATCTCTGTACCTGTCACTGAATTGATTGATACTAATTATTTAGCGCAGAGAGCGAAACAAGTTAATCCAAAAGCTATTTCGATTACTGAACAAGTTAAACCTGGTTTAGACAATAATCGCGAAAAATTACAGACAACGCATTTTTCGATTGTGGATAAATGGGGCAATGCCGCATCGAATACTTATACACTTAATGGTTGGTTTGGATCTGCTGTTGTAATAGAAGGCACTGGTATCATTCTAAATAATGAAATGGATGATTTTAGTAGTAAACCAGGTGTCGCTAATCAGTTTGGTGTTGTGAGCAAAGATGCTAATGCAATTGAGCCAAATAAACGCCCTTTATCTTCTATGACGCCAAGTATATTTATTAAAAATAATGATGTTGCAATGGTTATTGGTACGCCGGGCGGTTCAAGGATTTTTACTTCGATCTTTCAAGTGGTGACTAATGTCTTTGATAATCATATGTCATTACAAGCAGCAGTAGATGCTCCGCGTTATCATCATCAATTATTACCAACTAATCTTATCTTTATTGAGCGTTTTCAAAATAAAGTACCAGAAGATTTAAAAGATCAACTCAAACAAATGGGTTATCAGTTTAAGCAGCAAGATTTTAGCGGTGATATTCAAGCTATAAAAATCACGAATAATAAGCCCGAAGCTGTATCAGATATTCGAGGTAGAGGTAAATCAATCATTGTAAAATAAATAATAAAAAACCCGTCACTTGAACGGGTTTTTTGGTATTTATTGTTGGATAATTATTCAGGAATAATATCAACAATAAGTTTAGCAAATGCTTCGCTGTGTACTTGGAAGAACACTTCATGTTCACCAGTAGTACGCAGTACACCATTTGGTAAGCGAACTTCGCTTTTTGATACTTGAATACCACGAGCTTTAACGGCATCAGCGATATCACGAGTACCGATTGAACCAAATAGTTTGCCTTCATCACCAGCTTTAGAAGTAATGGTTACTTTACCAAGCGCATTGATTTGTGCAACGCGTTCTTCAGCTGCTTTTAGTGTTTCAGCAAGTTTTGCTTCTAATTCAGCACGACGAGCTTCAAAGAATTCGATGTTCTTTTTAGTCGCTGATACTGCTTTACCTTGTGGGATCAGGAAGTTACGCGCATAACCCGCTTTAACATTAACTTGATCACCTAAGCTGCCTAAATTAGCAACTTTGTCGAGTAAAATAATTTGCATTATATGTTCCCTCTGTTGCTAATTACTGATGGTTGTCAGTGTATGGTAATAATGCCAAGTAACGAGCGCGTTTGATTGCGCGAGCTAGTTGACGTTGGTATTTTGCGCTAGTACCTGTGATACGGCTTGGTACAATTTTACCACTTTCTGTGATATAGCTTTTTAATAAAGAAACATCTTTATAATCAATTTCTTTAACGCCTTCTGCAGTAAAACGGCAGAATTTGCGACGACGGAAATAACGTGCCATTTGGCTATTCTCCTAATAGTTTAATTTGGTCAGCATGTAAAACAAGTTGGCTTGTTTTGTTGCGTTTAGTGTGGGTGCTTATAAATCCACTAACTAGAACGTTGCTGCCTTTTTTTATGTAACTTAACTCGTGTTGTCCACTGGCTATGACGGGCATGACGCACCATGCTTGCCTTGTGAGTTCTGCTTCGGTTTGTTCAGAGACATGCTCTAAGTAAAACTGGCAGTGCGATATCCCACTTGGACTGACTTTCCTTATCGGTGTTTTAATAACAATACCCGATAACACTAAACGATTATTCTTCGGAATCATCGTCCATGTTTGTTTCGTTAAAATCTTCTTCAGAGCTACGACGCTCATCTTTCGCTTTTAACATCGGTGAAGTTTCAGTTACAGCATGTTTAGTACGCATAATTAAACTGCGAATTACTGCATCGTTAAAACGGAAGTTGTCTTCAAGTTCGTTAACAGCTTCTTGAGTTGCTTCAACATTCATTAGCACGTAATGTGCTTTGTGCAGTTTTTCGATAGGATAGGCTAATTGGCGACGACCCCAATCTTCTAATCGATGGATTTTGCCACCATCAGTGGTTAATGTACCAGTATAACGTTCGATCATACCCGGTACTTGTTCACTTTGATCTGGGTGAACCATAAATACTATTTCGTAATGACGCATTATCGCTCCCTACGGATTAATCAGCTTTCTGTCGGGGCAACCGCAACCCATTGAAAGCAAGGAACATGAAAAATAGGCGGTTGAAATCGACGGGCTATTATATATCAAGTTATTCTGTTTGACAAATGAATATACCGAGATATTTTTTTGTAGATTGGTGTTGTATTTTGTTAGGGAAGCGTCTGTTTTTATGTGCATTTTTTATAAAGTTTCTTTACTGGGATTGTCAAAAGTTAAAATAAAAAATTTAATAAAATCAATACCTTTTCTGACTGTTTTTGATGGTTATAAAAATGAGTTGTAAAATGTAACGATTTCTATACATTTTTGTTGATAAAATATGATATGCTTGGGCATATATAAATTGGCATTGGTTGATGTCTGTATAACTATATTAAGAGGAGAGGTTTGATGGCTCAGGAAACTATTTTTAGTAAAATCATTCGAAAAGAAATTCCAGCGGATATCGTTTTTCAGGATGATAAAGTAACAGCATTTCGTGATATCTCTCCCCAAGCACCGACTCATGTGTTGATTATTCCAAATAAACTGATTCCAACCGTTAATGATATTCAAGAAGAAGACGAAGTCGTTCTTGGGCATATGATGCTGGTTGCGGCTAAAATTGCCAAGCAAGAGGGTATTGATGAAAGCGGTTATCGTTTAATTATGAATTGTAATAAAGATGCTGGGCAAGAGGTTTTCCATCTTCATATGCATTTGTTAGGCGGTAAACATTTAGGTCGATTAATAGGTTAATCATTGTATGAAACAGATCAAACGTATTTTTGTTGTTAGTTTATTGGCTTTTTTGTTGGCCGGTTGTCATCTTATTGGCTTTTCTCAAAAAAAAGAGGTGAAACCACCGGTTGAGGTTAATCAGCCTGATAATACTGGTGTGATTGAAACTCCACCGCAAATTGTTCGACAAACGGATTGGCAGTCGATATTGTCGCCATTTATTTATAAATTAGTGAGTTCTTCGTCTTTAAATTCAGATAATAGACTCATTTTAATTAGCGATATTCAAAATCGTAGTGGTGATTATCTTGCAGGTAATAAGATCAATGAGGCGTTGTATCAATTAATGCGTCAACAAAATACTTTCACAGTGGTAGAGCAACAAGCTGTAAACCAAGCCAAACAAACGTTGGGAATTTTGGCAGATGATAAACTTGTGTCACGCAGTAAGATGATTGGTTTAGCTAAATCAATCAATGCAAATTATGTCCTTTTTACGACAGTTTATAGAGTGCCAAGTGAAAGTAGTGACGCAGATCTTGCTATGGAGTTGCTTTCAACACAAAGTGGCGAGATTTTAACTAGAGTGGCAGCGAAAGATTTGCCGAAGCCGTCTGATAGCTATGCGCAACCAAATCAAGTTGATGGGGATAATTAATAATGGGACCATTGCTGATTGATGTTGAAGGTCTAACACTAACCCAAGATGATAAAAAGCTATTGCAAAATCCGTTGGTGGCTGGGGTGATTTTGTTTAGCCGTAATTATCAAGATCAAGCCCAATTGTTGGCATTGATAAACGAGATTCGTGCTGCTTCTTCACAGCGTTTATTAATCTCGGTCGATCATGAGGGGGGACGTGTTCAGCGGTTTAGAGAGGGCTTTACGACGATTCCCCCTGCGCAATCGTTTGCGGCGCTTAATGATCTTGAGCAAGCAAAATCGTTGGCGTTTGATGCCGGTTGGGTTCTTGCTATGGAGCTGATCGCGTTTGATATCGATCTGAGTTATGCTCCAGTTTTAGATTTAGGTCATGATTGCCTTGCTATCGGTACGCGTTCGTTTCATCGGGATATTAATATTGCTTATCAGGTCGCTTCTGCCATGATTGATGGTATGCATGCAGCAGGGATGAAGACAACAGGAAAGCATTTTCCGGGGCATGGTCATGTGATTGCTGATTCGCATAAAGAAACTCCTGTTGATCATCGTGAAAAATCATTGATTGAGCACGATATGCAGATTTTTACTAGGCTTATTGCTAATCATAAACTTGATGCGATTATGCCAGCTCATGTAATTTACCCCGCTTTTAATGATAAACCTGCAAGCGGATCGCCGTTTTGGCTGAAGACCATGCTTCGCAATCAGTTGCATTTTAATGGTGTGATTTTTTCTGATGATTTATCGATGGAGGGGGCTTCGGTCATGGGCAATCACGCTGAACGAGCTCAAGCCGCGTTAGCTGCAGGTTGTGATCTGCTTTTAGCTTGTAATAATAGGACGGGGACTATGGCTATTTTAGAGCAATTAACCGCGCTAAATAAGGTTAATCCGCTAACATCAGATAAAGTAAAATGTCTATTAACCAATACTAAAATCACCTATGCCGAATTAACGAAAAGCCCCGAGTGGCAACGCCGTTGTGATAATTTACAAAAACTGAATGAGAAGTGGGCAGACTATGCAAATAGCCATCATTGAAATTGACCATAATCAACATCTGATTGCATATAACGATTCAGCTAAGAAGCTGTTTGGTCATCAGTCGTTGGTGTTAAACCAATATTTTGATTATCGAGCGGTTTTCAAATTTGATAATAAAGTCAGTATTGATAAACAAGATGATACGATTATTGTTTTAGATTCGCAGCATTTTTTTCTGCAGAAGGTGATGGCATCATCCAAAACAATATTTATTTTACAATCCATTGAGTATCTCAAAAAACGCTTGTCGAAAATCAATGTGGTGAGTTGTCATGCTTTTGATATTTTTGCTACCCAAAGTGGGGTTATGCAGAAACTAATTGCGCAAGCTAAAGTGTTTTCTATGCAACGCGAGCCGTTATTAATATCGGGTGAAACAGGTACCGGTAAAGATTTATTGGCTAATGCTTGTCATCAATATAGCCCGCGTGGCGATCAGACTTTTTTAGCCTTAAACTGTGCAGCCATGCCCGACGAAGTAGTTGAAAGTGAGTTATATGGTCATGCAGCAGGGGCTTACCCTGGAGCAATTGAGAGCAAAAAAGGCTTTTTTGAGCAAGCCAATGGTGGTTCAGTGTTGCTTGATGGCATTGATGAGATGTCTTTTCAAATGCAAACTAAGTTATTGCGTTTTATCAATGATGGCTATTTTCGTCGTGTGGGTGATGATAATGAGGTTTATGTAGATGTTAGAATCATTTGCGCAACAAAGGTTGATTTGGCCGATTTGGTCGAGCAAGGTAGATTTAGGAAAGATCTTTATTACAGACTGAATGTCTTGTCGCTTAATTTACCTTCTTTACAAGAGCGCAAAGATGATATTGCGCTACTTACTCATATTTTTGTCAATGAATTTGCCAATAAACAAGGCATCACTCCACCAACAGTTGATGATAATGTCATTGATTATTTAACTGGTTATTCATGGCCGGGTAATGTACGGCAACTTAAAAATATCCTTTATTCTGCATTGGCACAATTGAAAGCGCCTAAGTTAACCGCCAAAGATATAGTGTTACCAACCTCAACCCCATCACAATTGCCTTGGGGCGATAATATTGAAAATAAAACTTTAGATCAAATGACCAAACAATTTGAGAAAGAGATTTTATTAAAATTATATGACCAATATCCAAGCTCAAGAAAGCTTGCTAAAAGACTTGGTGTATCGCATACGGCGATTGCGAATAAGTTAAGGGATTATGGGATAGGGCGGTAGGTTTGTTTAGTCACGCTAAAAAAATTTTAATCACAGGTGGTGCTGGATTTGTTGGTTCTGCTGTTATTCGGTATATTATTGAACACACTAAAGATCATGTTATTAATGTAGATAAATTAACTTATGCAGCAAATTTGCAATCGCTTGCGATGGTTTATAACAGTGAACGGTATGTTCTTGAAAAAGTTGATATTTGTAATCAACAATCATTGGAGCGAGTTTTCCAAAAATATCAACCCGATGCTGTGATTCATTTAGCTGCTGAAAGCCATGTGGATACTTCAATAACTAATCCAGCTGTTTTTGTCGAAAATAATATTATCGGTACTTTTACGCTTTTAGAAGTCTCTCGATATTATTGGTGCAATTTATCAGAGGAACGTAAACATAACTTTCTGTTTATTCATGTTTCAACTGATGAAGTTTATGGTGATTTAGGATGTAGAAAACAGCACTTCACAGAAGCGACTCCTTATTCACCAAGTAGCCCATATTCGGCGTCTAAGGCATCAAGTGACCATTTAGTTGCGGCATGGTATCGCACTTATAATCTACCGACAATTATAACGCATAGTACTAATAATTATGGACCTTTTCAGCATGCTGAAAAATTAATTCCGTCAGTAATCTCAAAGGTATTAGCAGGTAAACCAATTTCTATTTATGGCAGTGGCTTACAGATTCGTGATTGGATATATGTCGAGGATAATGCTAAAGCTTTATATACTATTTTAGTAAATGGTAAAATTGGCGAAACTTATAATATTGGTGCAAATAACGAATATACGAACTTAGATACAGTACAAATTATTTGCTCAATGATGGATGAACTTATTCCAAAACACCCAAATGGAATCAAACGATATCAAGATTTAATTCAATTTATATCTGATAGACCTGGCCATGATTATCGATATGCTATCGATTCATCGAAAATACAAAAACAGTTAGGCTGGAAGCCACAAGAAAAGTTTGAAAGTGGTTTGAGAAAAACCGTTGAATGGTATTTAAATAACATAAGAGTGATAGGATAAATTTATGTTACCTAGTGTGTCAATTGTAGTGCCTGTTTATAATGTGGAAAAGTATTTGCGGCAATGTTTAGACAGTATTATAAATCAGTCATTAACCAACATAGAAATAATTTGTGTAAATGACGGTTCTACTGATAATTCACTTGCAATTTTACAAGAATATGCCGATAAAGATTCGAGAGTTCGTATTATTGATAAGTTAAATAGCGGTTATGGTCATTCAATGAATATTGGTCTTCAACAATGCATTGGCGAATATATCGGTATTGTTGAATCTGATGATTTTGCTAAGCCTGATATGTTTGAATCGCTATATAAAGTAGCTGTTGAAAATGATTTAGATATTGCAAGATGTCATTTTTTTACATTTATGCAAAAAGATAGCTCAATTAACAAAATTGATTCATATCAAATGGAAAGCAGTGTTTTAATTAATCCACAAAATGATTTATCTCCATTTTTACAATGGCCGTCAGTATGGGCTAATATTTATAAGCGAACATTTATTCAGGAAAATAATCTAAAATTTTTAGAAACACCCGGCGCATCATATCAAGATACAGCATTTAGTTTTAAAGTCTATGCCTGCGCAACACGAATGATGCTTATTGACGCTCCATTAATTTATTATCGAATACATGATCAGTCGTCAATAAAGAGTAAAGATAAGGTATTTTGTATTTGTGATGAATTTAATGAAATAATGTCATTTTGCAAAAGTAAAATGTTATATGAAAAACTTAAATATCTAATTTGCTATCTTCAATATAAAAGTTATAAATGGAATTATAATCGATTGGAAATGCCATATCGTTATTTATTTCTTTTACGTATGTCTAAAGAAATACGTGAAAATAAAAAAGTTTATTGTAAAAAAAATCCTTTTTTTACTTTTAAAGATATTAAAAAAATTTTGGTTATTAGGCTGTTACCGTTATTATATAAATATAGAGAGAAGCTATAATTTTAATATAAATTGAAAATCGATACATACAGATAATTTTTAATAAACAGGAATATTATGTATTCACTTAATACTAAATATATAGATCGGTTAGATCATTTGCGTTTTTTTGCAGCAATTTTGCTGATTTTTCATCATTTCCGTGGAAATGTTAATTGGAATGGTCATTTGCAATTGGAGTCGATTATACCGTTATGGTTACAAAATGGATCAACGGGTGTATCTTTTTTTCTTGTCTTGACAGGTTTTTTTGTTTTGTCAAATAAGTAATGGTGGACAGAAAAATTTAAAATATTGGGGATTTATTTATAATCGTGTTTTAAGAATTTTTCCTTTAATGATTTTTTTGGTGTTTATCATAATTTGTTGTAGCAGGCAAACATCAACACCTATGGATATCTTAAGGATTATTACTTTACAGCTAAACACAGGTAATCCATTTACAGGTTGGGGGCATGATTTTTACCCAAGTGGTCCTATCTGGACTATAGCTGTAGAGTTTCAGTTTTATCTTCTTTTTCCTTTTCTTTCATTATTTCTAAATCGTTATGGAACTAAATATTTAGTTGGGTTAGTGATTTTGATGATAGCCACAAAATTTAATATTGCTATATTAAAAGGTGGAGACATATACTATAACGTCTATCATAGCATTATAGGTCGATTAGACCAATTCATTATTGGCATGATATTAGGGTATTATTATCAAAAAGGTATTTTTAGGTTTCTAGAAAAATGGAAATATCAGTTACCTTTCTTATTAACCACTATACTTATATTTACTTATCTTTTTAAATTTAAAAAAGTTAGTGTTATGTATACATCTTTATCCTTTACTATCGAAGCGGTTCTTTGGGGAATTATTACCTTATGCTATATTTATGTTAGATTACCTAAAATAAATAAGTTAAATGCTATTTTATCTTATTTAGGTATGTGTAGCTTTTCAATGTATTTATTGCATTTGCCTCTTGGAATTATGTTAAATAAATTAATTGGGTGGCAAGATCCTCAAGATGTTTTTACATCTTTGTCTCAATCTGTAATCAGAACTATTTTAATAATTTTAATTTCATTTTTTACTTTTAATTTGATTGAAAAACCATTTATGAAAATGCGAATAAAATATATAAAAGAATGATATTTTATTATTTATTAAGGAATAATTATGGGATTTAGAAATTGGTTTTTTTCCAAAATTTATATTGATAATAAAAAAGTTAAACATCAAGTTTTAGATATAAATTGTAAATTAGATGTATTAAATCAAAAAATATCTTCGATAACTGAATATTTTCATAATGTTGGAAAAGATGAAAAGCATCATGAATTGTTACAAAGAATAGTTTTTCTAGAAGAAAAATTAGAACTGATACATGGGTTAATTGGAAAAAATACTAATTTGGATATCGATATTCGTAATTTGAACCAAACAGTTAATCTTATTTCAACGAATAGAACAATTAATAAAAGCCAAAAGCTTACATGTTTGTTTTTAGTACATAATATTGAGTCATGGGATAGTATTTTTTCTATTTATCAAGAGATGCTTAAGCATAACCAATTTAATGTTATTGTTGCATCAATAAATAGGCGATATCCAGGAAGTCAAGTATTTAAAGATGAAGAATATGTCCATAATATTTTATCGCAATTAGGTGTACCTCATTTGAGATTCAATAATGATAATTCATTTGACGATTTAAATATTATCAAAACGTTGGCTCCTAATGTGATTTTTAGACAGTCACAATGGGATTATGATATCCCTCCTGCTTTTAGCACAGATAATTTAAGATTTGCAAAACTATGTTTAGTTCCATATGAAATTATGAATTTTGTTCAGTTAGGGTTCAATCATTTATCTAGTCATTACCATAGTTCTTGTTGGAAGCTTTTTGTTGCAAATCAGCAAACTAAAATAGAACAAGAACAGCATGATAAACTCAATGGACTTAATGTTTTTGTGACGGGGCATCCTAAAGTAAAAGCGCTAAAAAATGCTAAACCAAAATGGCCGATTACTTCAAATTCTGAAGGTACAAAATTTAGAATTTTGTGGGCTTCTCATCATAGTACAGATAAAAATTGGAGCAATTTTAGCGTTTTTTTAGATATATATAATGATATGTTAAATTGGGCAAAAGAAGATGATTCAATCGAATTCGTATTTAGTCCTCATCCAGCATTAGTGACAGTTTTGGAGGCAATAACAGACGAAACTCTTAAACGTAGCGTGCAAGAATTTTTTGTAGAATGGAATAAGCTAGATAATACCTATTTTTACAGGGAAGGTCCTTATGGTCCACTATTTCAAGCTTCAGATATTTTAATCATGGATGGTATAAGTTGGCTATTAGAATATCAATTGATGAAAAAGCCATTAATTTTTATTGAACGTGAAGATCATTCTGCATTTACGGTGAATGGTGAACTAATTGCAAATGGAACAAATAGAGTGTCTACATTTGAACAGGCAAAAGCGTTAGCATATCGATTTAAAAATGGCGAGCCAGATCCAAATTGAAAGAATCAAGATATTGTTGTTGAGCAGTTATTGTCAATTGATAATGCTGCAGAAAATATTGTTGATTCTATAATAGATGCTTTTTAGAAAGAATAAACTTTATATTGAAAATTTAACTAAATGCATTAAAAATACTTGTTGATATTATCAGTATTCTTAATGTTTAAATAAATTCATATAAAAATGTTTGTAATTATACATAGTATAACTAATTAGTTATATGATAGTAAAATTAATTATGAAGATATATTTATAAAGTTTTTATATACAAAAATACAACATATTGTTATATAAGGGATATGCTGTTTTTTTGTGAAATTATTGTAAAGACGTTATAATGTTATTTTCCAACCTAATTTAACTCATTAAAAATGACTTTAAAAAACTTAACATGTATTCAAAATATTCTTATTCCAAATGGAATTTTTGGTTCAAACCAGTCAAAATATTTGCGCTCACATTTAACTAGTTATTCTAGTGATGAAATTGTGATTTTTGCAGGAGGAGTAGCATCCTTTGACTCTTATTATAATGCTTTATCCTTGCCTGTTTGGAAAGAACAGTGTGGATTAAATCATCTGGAATTTAGAATGAAAGGAAAGGGTAAGGCTGTCATTAAGTTATTTATTGCTACGATAGAAACTGATTATGAGCTAGCTCATAAAACGGTAGAATTAGATAATTCCGAACAATTTATTTTTGAATGTGATTTAACAAAAATAGAAAATAAAGGACTGATGTATGTAACAATTTCACCAATGGAAGATAAAGTCGTTTTTAAATGTGGTGGGTGGTATACCCAAGAACAACCTAAAAGAGATGTTGTTCTTGGCATAAGCGTTACGCATTTTAATCGTAAAAATTATGTATTACCAGCTATTGAAAGAGTGAAAAAGAATATATTAGATAATGAATATTTTTCTAATAAAGTTCTTTTTACAATAGTGGATAATTCAAAAAATATTACAGAAGAAGAAGCTAATGGTGTGAATGTTATTCCTAATGAAAATACAGGTGGATCTGGTGGCTTCATGAGGGGATTACTTCATTATGAAGATAACACCAATGCAACACATGTTTTATTTATGGATGATGATGCATCTTGTGAAACAGAAAGTATATTGAGAGCTTATTGGATTTTATCTTATGCCTTAGACGATACTTCAGTAGTAAGTGGCTCTTTATTTATGGATGATAGACCTGATTTTCTTATTGAAAAAGGAGCTCAATTTGATGCAATTTGTAAACCAAATTGTTTCAATTATAATGTTGCTGATCGTCATAGCCTATTAGTATCAGAATTAGGTTATCACCCAAAAACAAATTATGGTGCATGGTGGTTTTTTGCTTTTCCAATTAAGGCTATAAAAAACTATACTTTTCCTTTTTTTGTGAGAGGAGATGATATATTTTTTGGAATTTCTAATGATTTTAATTACATATCTCCGATTGGAATTGCTTGCTATGGGGAAAATTTTGCTACTAAGTCATCTCCTTTAAATATGTATTTAGATACAAGGAATCATATAATTAACTCCTTTTATCTAGAAAAAAATATTAAAAAAATACTTAAAATGTATAAACTTTTTTATTTGGATGCACTTTATTCTCATAAATATGAAACAGTATTAGCTATTAGGTTAGCTCTTCGTCATGTTTTAGGTGATATTGATTTTTGGTTCAATAATTATGATTTAAGTGAGGTAAGAAGTAAAATCAATGAATTAGTGAAAGTGGAAAAATTTCATGATATAAATATTAATTCGCTCAGTCTAATTTTTTCTTATAAACGAAGAAGAAAGTTAATTAAAAAGTTAACATTTAATGGTCTTTTACTTCCAATGAAAAACAAAATAGCTTATCAAGATTTTAATTATTGCGCTAATTATGATCACATTTTTAGATTTAAAAATATTCTTTATTATAAACCAAATAGTAAAACAGGTTTTATCGTAAAAGTTTCACGTATTAAGTTTTTTAAATTACTATTTTGTCTTTATATTGATATATTTAAAATGAAATGGAATTATAAAGCTAATTTAGCGAAGTATAAAAATAACTTTGGAAAACTTACATCTAGAGATTTTTGGGTTAAAATCTTGAAAGTATAAATGTATTTTCAATACTAAATTCATTATTAAAAATACACCTGCTATTTAGAATGGCAGGTGTATTTTTAATTTAATACAACGTATTAACAAAATCCAAAGCTTTTTCGATTACATGATGCATGTCATAATATTTATATTCAGCTAATCTACCACCAAAATAAATTTGCTTTTCTTTATCTGCAAGATCTTTATATTTCCTAAATAATGTGGCATTTTTATCATCATTGATTGGATAATATGCCTCATCTCCAATTTTCCAATCGCGAGGATATTCTTTAGTTATAATGGTGTGATCTGTTTCAACGTAGTCAAAATGCTTGTGTTCAATAATACGAGTATAAGGAATTTCGTATTCAGTATAATTAATTACTGCATTTCCTTGATAATTTGCTTCATTAATTGTTTCATTTTCAAAACGTAAAGATCTATATTCTAAAGCACCATATTGATAATCATAAAATTTATCAATTGGCCCGGTATAAATAATTTTATTTGCTAGTTCAAGATTATCTTGTTTATTTTCAAAAAAATCAGTATTTAATTTTACATCAATATCTTTAAGCATTTTTTCAATAATTTGTGTATATCCACCTATTGGAATACCTTGATATTTATCATTGAAGTAGTTGTTATCAAAAGTAAATCGAACAGGCAACCTATTAATTATGAATGGAGGAAGTTCAGTTGCTTTTCTTCCCCATTGTTTTTCTGTATATCCTTTGATTAATATTTCATAAATATCTTTTCCAATTAACGATATTGCCTGTTCTTCAAGATTTCTTGGATTTTCAATATGATATAATTTTTTTTGTTCTTCAATTTTTGCTTGTGCTTCTTTAGGTGTTTTTACTCCCCATAATTGATAAAAGGTATTCATATTGAATGGAAGGTTGTACAGTTTATTTTTGTAATTTGCTATAGGTGAATTGGTAAAACGATTAAACTCTGCAAAGCTATTAATGTAATCCCATACAGTTTTATTATTAGTATGAAAAATATGAGCACCGTACTTATGAACTTGAATTCCTTGGTTATTTTCAGTAAATATGTTTCCTGCAAGATGGTCTCGTTTTTCAATTATAAGTATTTTATACCCTTTTTTCTTTAACTCATGAGCACATATAGCTCCAAATAGGCCACTGCCAACAATCAAATAGTCATATTTCATAGTTTTCTCTTGTTGATTTAATTAAATATATGAATAAAAAGCTATAATTATTGTATACTATAGTATATTGTTGATATGAAAAAGCAAATAATAAATAGGTTTAATATGAATTATTTATTTGTATTTTTTGAATCAAGATGTTATATACAAGGATCTTTAGTTGGTATTTTACAGAGTAATTAAATGAAAAAAAAAATGCCGTTGATATCAATCATTATACCTGTTTACAATTCCAGTCAATTTATATTATCTACGTTGGCTTCTTTAGAAGCTCAATCTTATAATAATTATGAAATCATTTTAATAAATGATGGTTCTACTGATAATTCGCTTGATATTTTAGAAAATTATAAAAAAAAGCATAATAACGTGATTTTATATAATCAAAAAAATAGTGGAGTGTCAGTTGCTAGGAATAAAGGTATTGAGCTCTCAAATGGTGAGTTTATAACATTTTTGGATAGTGATGATACTTATTCACCAAAATTTTTAGAAAAAATTTTATGCAGACAAAAAGAAGAAAATGCTGATTTAGTTTATTGTGGGTATAATATAACTAGTGCTTCAGGTAAACTTAAGGCTGTTCCCTGTTTATTTAAGGAAGGAAGTATCTTAAATTTTTATTTGCAACGAAATGGATATTTTCATTTTTCAGGCATGTTAATCCGTAAAAATATTTTATTAGAAAAACAAATATATTTTGAGGTTGGCCGTAATATCTCTGAAGATCTGTTATTTACTGTTCAACTTCTTAATAACTGTAATTGCTATTGTGTAAAAGAAAATTTATTTAATTATATCCAGCATTCCGGCTCTGTGATGTCCTCTGCATGGTCTGAAAATAAATGGCTTTCCGATATCGACGGGCGTAAACAAATTTTACTTTATTTGATTAATAATTATAATAAAAATAACAAACAAGAAATACTCAAATTAGCTTCCGCTTGTATTTTTCAACGTGAAATATCCTACCTAATTGATTGTGTAAAAAAAATGAAATATAAAAACATTAAATATTATTTAAAATATAGCGATTTTAATGAAAAGGCACGGATTTTTGAAAAGGATAAACTCAATAAAAAGGATTGGGAAAAATTTAAAATTATAAATAGAAATAATAAGATAATTTGGTTTTTTTATACCCTATATTATCGAGTTTTTCGATTGAATGTAAAATTTTTTTGAATATTCATTTTATATAAGAAATATTTAAAAAAATAAAAAATACTACAAAAAAATTTTTTTTGATGTAATTTATGCTTTGCACAATATCTCATTTGTGTCACTGTAATGGCTGATAGCAAAGATGTTGATTTCCATGGCGATGCTGATTTTGCCTCAAGAAAATATTGCGAGCATTTATAATCTCTAGCCCATTTGTGCCACGGTTTGGTTGGTCCAATGTAATGAATTAGTATTGTTTCATCTAAAATAGGCGAGTAGCCATTAACGCTTGATTTATATTTTAATTCGTAATTAATACTGACTTGTTGGTTATATTTTCTATCAAGGTACTTAACCTTTTCGAGTAATATAATATTCAATACATCTTGATCTAAATGTGTAAAGTTTTTTGATAGATTTGAATCGGAAAGCAACTCTAACGCTTTGCTATTTACACTAAATTCTTTCCATTTTTTTAGATCAATTAGTAAAAAACCTGCATTGAAGTAGCCTGATGATAATTTATGTTCGTTGAGTCGAGTAGCACATTTATTCCACCATATTGGATCTTTTTCTGTCACTACATAGGCAATATTATCATCAAACTTTAATGTAACTAATTCTTGCAATGAGCCTTTACAGATAATATCGGCATCCAGATAAAGAATTTTATCCATTTTTTCATAGAAATAATCAGCAACTATAAATCGAAAGTAGGTTGCAATTGTCCAATTTTTAGTAGTTGGTAAGTGGGATAAACTATTATCATCCACTAAATAAATTGTTATATTTGTATTATATTTATCGGCGAGTTGTTCTAATTTTTTTTCAAGATCATTATTAGTGTAATTTGTAAATATATGGAAACTAAAATCTAAATTAGGATTAGCTAGTAAAATAGAAGTAATAGAAACAGCGCAACCTAAAAAAAAATTTTTATCAATGCCATATGCAATATTTAATTGATTCGCGTCATGACTGAGTCCAAATCTTATTCTTTTTTTTATAATATTATTTGCATTGAAATACATTGCTTACTTCCTATTGCATCATCCTTTAATAAAATTAATTATTCATTATTGATTTGTGTTTTATACAGTAAAGAATAAAACTTTGCTTTGACCTTGTTTGTATTATATAGATAAAACAAATTTTTTCTAGTTGAAAAAGAATTGTAATAAAATTTTAAGTTAATAGATTATGTATAGTATAATCCCCTTTCAGATTAATTTTGTTACTTTATTATGTCTAATAAATATAGCTCATTGAATACCATTAAACAATTGTGGCCTTTTATTTATCCACATAAAAAAGCGTTAATTGTTGCAATTATCGCGCTTTTGTTAAATGCTGCAACTGACGCAACTCTCATCTCACTAACAAAACCCCTATTAGATAATGGGTTAATGGATAAAAATTATGAGTTATTAATTCTTTTTTCAATTGGCATTATTGGGTTAATTGCGCTACGAGGGTTATCAAACTATTGTTCTACTTATTGTCTTTCTTGGTTATCAGGTAAAGTGGTTACTAAATTTAGACAGATGATTTTCAATCACTTAGTCAAAAGTCCTATTAGTTTTCTCGATAAAAATCCCATTGGAGAACTTGTTACGGTAATAACATACAATACACAACTATTATCAAAAGCATCATCAGATGCACTGATTATTTTGGTAAGAGAAATCGCTTATGCTATCGGTTTATGTGCTGTTATGTTTTATGGTAATTGGAAGTTGGCTTTAGTGTTAATTATTGTTGTACCGTTAGTTATTTTTATAGCTCAATTTATTGCAAAGAAGTTTCGAAATACACTTGTTTCTATGCAAAAAGGAATAGGTAATATTACAACTGCAGCAGATGAAATGTTGAAGGGGCATAAAGAAATTTTAATTTTTAATGCTCAACAACATGAAAAAAATAATTTTTATTCAATCAATAAACTTTTTAGGAAAAGTATCTTAAAAATCGTACTTGTTTCGGGGTTATCAACGCCGATAATTCAATTAGTTGCTACATTGGCTTTAGGATTAATTTTATTTCTTGTTGCAAGCCAAGCATTGGAGATCACACCGGGTTCTTTTACTGTGGTTTTTTCTGCTATGGTTGCAGTAATGCGTCCTTTAAGAGAGTTAACTAGTGTTCATCTTGAATTACAAAAAGGTTCTGTAGCTTGTGAATCATTATTTGGGCTTTTAAATTTACCACTTGAAGAAGACAACGGAATAATTGAGTTGAATAGAGCAAAAGGTGAAATTGAGTTTTGTCAGGTCACTTATACTTATCCAACAAGAACAACACCATCTTTAAATAATATTAGCTTTAAAATTAAAAAAGGCGAAACAGTAGCTTTAGTGGGGCGTTCTGGTGCAGGAAAATCAACAATAGCAAGCCTGATACCTAGGTTTTATGATGTAGAAAAAGGAAAAATACTGTTAGATGGTATTGATATCAAAGATTATACGCGTGCCTCATTGCGGAAGCAAATTGGTTATGTTTCACAAAAAGTCCATTTATTTAATGGAACTATAGCGGATAACATAATTTATGGTGCTAAAAATCAGTACACTCGAGAAGATATTATTAATGCAGCTAAACAAGCTAATGCAATGGAGTTTATCGAAAAATTAGAAAATGGCTTGGATACAGAAATTGGTGACAATGGTGTCTTATTATCAGGTGGACAACGACAAAGAATTGCTATTGCAAGAGTGCTTTTACGTGATAACCCCATTTTAATTCTTGATGAAGCTACCTCTGCGTTGGATAATGAATCTGAACGGTTTGTCCAACAAGCTATAGAGCATTTACAAAAAAATCGAACTTCTATTGTTATCGCTCATAGGTTGTCAACAATTGAAAAAGCTGATCGTATATTAGTTATTGATGATGGCTTGATAATTGAAGATGGCTCTCATAGCTCATTATTACTTCAAAATGGTATTTATGCCAAGATGTATCAAATGCAATTTAATTCTTAACCAAATAAATATTATGAAAAAAAATAATAATCAATCAATCAATCACGATATTGATCGAGACTCATCTACATGGAAGACCTTTTCTAAGTTATGGCCTTATATTGCTAAACACAAATTGATTCTGTTTTTTTCAGTCATATTGCTTGTTTTTAGTGCATTTGCTGATACTTCACTTATTGCGTTGTTACAGCCTTTACTTGATAAAGGTTTTGTTGAAAATGATCAGCATTTTTTGATGATGGCGCCTTTTTATATTTTCGGACTAGTATTACTCCGTGGTATCGCAAATTATGGATATTCTTTCTTTTTATCTTTGATTTCTACAAAAATCGTACTTAATATTCGTCAGCGTCTTTTTAGTCATTTTGTTGATGCTCCGGTAAGTTATTATGACCAAAATTCTACAGGAAGATTATTGTCTCGCATTACCTATGATACCGATCAAGTCGCTTCATCATCATCTGATGCTTTGATAACGATAGTGCGTGAATCAGCTTTTATTTGTGGGTTATTTTATACAATGTTCAGCAATAGCTGGCAGTTGTCTTTATCGTTGATTATTATTACGCCAATTGTTATTGGGTTAATCTCTTTTATTTCTATAAAATTTAGAAGATTAGCCAAAAATATGCAAAATTCAATGGGTAATGTCACCATGTCTGTTGAACAAATGCTAAAAGGCCATCGAGAAATTATTCTTTTTGGCGCCCAAGATGAAGAGTCAAAAAACTTTGATAAAGTGAATAACAAATTTCGTCGTGATGGTATGAGATTAGTGTCTATTTCTGCATTATCAACGCCTATTGTTCAACTTATCATTTCGTTTGCTATTGCTTTTGTCTTGTTAATGGCGAGTAACCCTGATTTGAGTATTAGTCCCGGGCAGTTTACGGTCGTTTTTTCTTCTTTAGTTGCATTAATGCAACCAATAAAAAGTTTAACTAGTGTTAATGCCGAATTTCAAAAAGGGATGGCGGCTTGTCAAACTTTGTTTGCTATTTTTGAGCAGCCAATAGAAAAAGATAATGGAAAAATCAATATTGAGCGAGTTAAAGGCAATATTGAATTTAGACATGTCAGTTTTACTTATGAAAATAGACAAGAGCCGGCATTAAAAGATATTAGCTTTATGGTAGAGCCATGTAAAACAGTAGCGTTAGTTGGGCGCTCGGGATCAGGAAAAACAACTATCGCGAGTTTGCTTACGCGTTTTTATGATATAAGTGAAGGTGAAATTTTAATTGATAATAATAATATTCAAGATTTAACTTTATATAGTTTGCGTAATCAAATTGGATTAGTTTCACAAAATGTACATTTGTTTAATGATACTGTTGCAAATAATATCGCTTACGGGAAAGTAGGTGAATATTCTCGAGATGAAATAGAAGAAGCCGCTAAAAAAGCGTATGCATATGATTTTATTATAGAGCTTGAAAATGGATTTGATACAATAGTGGGTGAAAGTGGTGTGTTATTATCTGGCGGTCAACGACAACGTATTGCAATAGCAAGAGCTTTATTACGAGATACGCCGATACTAATACTTGATGAGGCGACTTCAGCCTTAGATACTGAATCAGAACAAGCAATCCAAAAAGCTTTAGATGTTCTACAAACAGGACGGACATCAATAGTTATTGCTCATCGGTTATCAACAATTGAAAATGCGGATAAAATACTTGTCATTGATAGTGGCAAGATTATTGAGCAAGGTAATCATCAAGAATTGTTATCAATGAATGGATTATATGCAAAGTTATATCAAGGAAATTTTACAAATTAATATGATGAAGAGTTTTTAAAATTTAGATATAAATATATTTTGCATTATAGGA
>NZ_JBXSQH010000024.1:0-23090 GCF_057063525.1 Gilliamella sp. X-46
ACTGCTCGACTAATGAGCACTCCCTTGCTTTGAAAGCGCTTAAATTATAACCGATTGAGTAATTATGCGCTAGGTTTTTTGTTAAAAATTTGTAAAGTTTTGTTAATTGCGGGCGGTTAAGCTTTTGGTGACGTGTTTTGGGGAATGGTTTTGGTGAGGTTTTTTGGATAAAAAGCACCAAATAAAAACTTTAATAAAATCAACACCTTTCCTGACCACTTTTTAAGCATTTGATAGCGTGTTTTTTTATAGAAAAGCCCCCCTCAATAAAAACCATACGCCATTTTCAAAAATTATATTTGAAAAATAACAAGAAATTAACCTTATTTTATTTTAGAATGAGGTGTTAATAAAAATAATCATTAATTTTACTATTACCATTATTCAATAAACGCTCACCGTCAATAATGAATAAATGGAATATTGTTATTACTGAGGAAAGGAAATAAATAAGTGATAAGAAAAAGATTAAAGAGCGCTTTATATCTAATAAGTTTGGCTTGCTTTTCAATGTCGTCGTATGCTGATGATGCAAGACTTTATGTGCCTTATAAGAATTTGTTACTTGATCGTAGCGGTAAGGTGATTGTCGATAATGAGGGGGATGGAAACTCAATAACTTATAGGGATCATTATTGGATTATACAAAAAAGTAATGATGTTTTTTTTAATAATTTTAATCAAGTTAACAACTTTGAATATTCTTTTGATAAACAGGGTGATATTTTAACTTTCAAACCCGGTGGGTCGTTAACGTATTTAGGTAATGAAAGAATTGCTTATTACTATCAAGATACCGGGGTATCGGTTTTAATTGATACCGATGGTCATTTAATTACCCCCAAAGGCGTTTATTATAAAAAAATCAATCCATTTAATAATGGTTACGCCGAAGTAAAAACGCAAGATAATAAACGGGGGTATATTGACTTGCAAGGGCAATTTGTCAGCAAGAATCCCAATGAGCTAAACACCAAATACAATCCACATTGCCAAGACGCCACCCTCGATAAAATCATGCAGCTTTGTGACAAACATAACAGCAAATATCTTATTAATAAAAAAACCGGTAAAGAAGTGGATATCGGTAAACGAGCATGGGAGATGAATAGCTATCATTTTGATAATAATGTAGATCTTTCTGGTCAATATTTTTGGGTGCAAAATTATCAAGATAATTATATGGTATATCAACTTTACGATTACGAAGGGACAATGCTCTATGAAAATAGCTTTTATCAAGTCGCCCCTTTTTATGGTTCGGTAAGTTGGGTTAAAAAGGATAGTAATGAAGATAAGTATCGTTTAATTAATGCTACAGGCGAAACTCTCGACAAATACGATAACTATAGTACCGTTCAAGTCGGTGATCATGTGCTGTTTTATGCTAAAACCAAATTACCAGAAAAAGACTATAAAGATGAAGAATTTTTAACCAAAATTTTGGATCAGGATGGTCATGTTTTATTCTATGAAGATAAAATCGATGAAACTCAAAACAGTGCTTGTAAACAAGATTTGATCGTTTTAAAAGATCCCCAAGATAACATTGTATGGCCTTTAGACATTGAAAAAGAGTGCTTATTAAACCGATATGTGAATGAATCGGTCGTAATAGATACTTGGATGGATAAAAAATATAAGGTCGTTGACATTCCCAAAGATAAAATCGGTGAAATTGCCAATTATTTTGTCACTAAAAAACAAAATGATAAAAACACCAATACAATCAATCATACCAAAAATGAAACCTATTTAGCCGGCCCTGAAACGGTTAATATTAAAGATATTGCTGATTTAACTATACCAAATGGTTATATTTATTATGAGTGGCCTTCACTTGAAAAAAACTGTAATCGTTTTTTGATGCCAGCATATAGCAATAATAATCAATTGTGTATTTCTGTACATAATGTTGGCTATATTGATTTAAAGGCAGAAAAAAAGCTGTTTGATGATCCTGAACGTCTGCAAGAAATAAAAAATAATTTACAACGCAAAGTGATAAATTACCGCAATCGCTATCAACATTTTGAATGGTTAATAGAGCCACAATTAGATGTTGAAAACCACACAATGAAATTTGGTTATCGTTATTTCTTTGAACGTATCGGCGAAAATAACAGACAAGAAGTTATTACCGGTCAAATTATTGCTCAAGTCATTTTTGTTAAAGATCATATGATTGTTTTAACCACCCCGCCTAACAATATGTTAGCTAATTCTGCGCTAATGGAATTTGATTGGGCTAAGCAAATTAAAGTACGACCAGAATATCAATTTGATAAGCAACCTGTTTATCGCTGTAGTCAATTTGCGTTAACAGATTCGGCACTTTCTATAGCAAATTTTGATTATCTGAATAAGGGACGTTGCTTTCCAATATCATTAACTGAACTTATTGATGAAACGGAACAACAAAATGATTCAGAAGAATTAACTAACTTGCAAAATGCATTGTTTTTTGAACCATTTTATTATCATTCTGATACAGGTATAGGGCGTTAAAACTTTATGAAATTTAAGAAATATATATCATCTTGTCAGTTATGTATGGCATTGATGTTAACCATCGTTAGTAATCAGTCACGTGCTGATGCGACACTTAATTTAACATCTGAACAGTGGCAAAAAGAAATTCAACAACGTTTTGATGCAATTAATGAGAATGGTGAACCCGTTGAATGCGTTGTATTTACACGCATTGATAATTTCCCTTATCACTTTGATTATTCTGTCTTAGTATCAGAGCCTCTATTGATGGCGGTCGATGCCGAATTAGTGGATGAGACGATCAAAGAGAGAAGTCACTATGAGAAAGATTATCGATACACTTATCACCTCACCGAAAAAGGGAAACGCTACTATAAAACTTGGCCTAAATTACGGCATTCTGGTTTTTGTTTTGGTAAGGTCACGGTTGAAAAAATAAGCAAAACCGATAAAGATGGTAATTATGTTACTGTTGAGTACCAATATAAAGTGGAAGATTTTCCTGCCAATATTGAGCCTATTTTATCAAAACAAAATTCGTATATTAATAATCCATCAAAAACCGCAATCGCTACATTTAGTTTAGATAAAAACAATCAGCTTTATAGCGTGTCAGGAATTGGTTTAATTACCCACATCTACGAAGGATGGCATCAATAATGAAATTAAAAACACTACTTATGTTGCTTTGTGGTTTGTCGCTTGTGGCTTGTGATAACAACATCAATAAAGATGAATTACAATCGATAATCAATAATAATCAACCATTGTGTTATTCTTTACCTGAAGAAGTAAGACCATTTCCTAAAGATATTTTTGATGACAATATCGTTGAAGATAATCTGAATGATGAACTAGTAGATATTTTTGTCGATTTAAACTTATTAACTAAACGTAAATTATCCATAACCAAGTTGGATGGGTCATTAACTTATGCCACAAGATATCGATTATCCCAAGAAGGTAAAACGTATTTTAATCCAGAAAAAGGCGGTTTTTGTTTTGGCAACATTAAAGTCAATGATGTGTATAAAACTGAATCGAGTCCAACAAGGTATAATCAACGCAGTAGAACATCAAGATTGGTCTATTATCATTATTCATTTAGCGATATTCCTGACTGGGCAAAAGATAAACGCCTTACACAATATTATATAACTCCTTCGCTAAACACCGAACGGCTTTATGATGGAAAGGCAATTCATTATCAACCTAGCTTATATTTTTCTTCGTTCGAAGTTGATAAAACTCCATTAATCCAACTTCGCTAAATTGATGGAAGATCGTTATCTATTTTGTAATTTAAACTTGAACAAGCAAGACATAATGAAATGAATAATATAAGAGTATTTTTTTTATTGGCCATATTTTTGGCTTTCCCAAATTGTACATTTGCAAGCGTCATCTATCAAGAAGATTGGTATTTAGCTATCGAAAAGAAAGACAGCGTTGCCCAATATAAAATCGCTGAGGCTTATAGCCCTTTAACAAAAAACGATAGTTATTATTGTCAAACTGATCAGTTATATTTTAGTCATCATGATAAAAAATTGTCAGGTTGCCGCGATAAATCGGCCGATAAATATATCGAGTTTTTAACAAAATCGGCCGAAAACTTATACCCTATCGCCCAAAAAGATTTAGGTATTGCTTATATTAAAGGAGAATTGGTGCCTAAAGATATTAAAAAAGGGCTTTATTGGTTAGAAAGGGCTGCCTCACCGATTTCAGATAAAGCAAAATTTCGAATCGTTGAAGGCACATTTTGGCTAGCACAGCCAAATGGTAAAAAAATTGGCGTCGGCGAAGCCCATTATTGGTTAGGATTGCTTTATCACGAGGGGACAGAGGTTAAAGCCGATTATGCTAAAGCAATCAAGCATTATAAAATAGCTAGCACAAGTACCGATTGGGGATTTTATAATCTTGCACAATATCAACTTTATAAACTCTATCAAGATAAGCTCAATGACCCCAAAAAGTCACTCTACTGGCTTGAAAATACAGCAAATAATACCGGAAAATTTGTTGATGAAAAAACATTAGAAACGTCAATGCAAATGGCTAATTACTTTTTGGAGGGTGGGCAACCCGACGGTTCTAAATTAGATACGCCTAATTATCTTTGGGCAGCAAAATGGTTATTAAAAGTAGCCGAACAATCTAACATATCAAAGGAGTCTAAACAGATAGCAGCTTTCCAGTTAGGGTGGTTTTATTTAAATGGTTTAGGTGTAGAAAAAGATATTGGAGAAGCAATAAAATATTATCATTTAGGCATGCACCAAGATGACCTAACAGACTATCAGATGAACTTAAAAAAATATAAATACGTTACATCTTCAACTGATATGTCATTGCAAAATCAATTTTTACATCAAGTTATTACGCCATTTTATATAAACAACTTTGATATTGCTAAAGCCCAAAAGGTTATCGACGTTGTTTTTGCAGATAATCCTAAAGATAAAGAAGTTTTTTATGAAAAACTGATAGAAGATCTAGTCGAAACACTTCAAGTTGAGAGTTATGCTCTCTTACGTAAATTTGAATCTATTCCTCTTTTGCTGAAACTTGCCCAACAACAGGAAATAGCTTATGGTTTTTATCGTGATGCTAGAAATATTGAAGGTAAAACAACTAATGAATTGATAGATCTTTATCAATCAGCATTAAAAATTGAACCCAACAATCCGACAGTGCTTTATCAATTTGGTACGTTATATGACTTTATTCTTGAGGATGAAAAGACAGCAATAACCTATTACCAACAAGCGGCTGAATTAGGTAATTCAAAAGCAAATTATCGGCTAGGTGTCATGTATTATTTAGGCAAAGGCGTTGAGCAAAGTTATCGTGAGGCTTGGCAATATCTTGATTTGGCAGCTAAGCAAGGTTATCAACCTGCTCAGTATTTTTTGATCACGATTGATAAATCTCATCCTGAATTTGATTGGTTAACAACCCAATACCTTAACCATCAACAAGTGTACCATTCTCCAACGGTTATGGTTGATGAAATGGATTGGTTAAAAACCCAAAGCGAAGAGAACCAAAACGATAAAGCCACATATCACCAAATAAGACATGATTCAAATGGGAATGGGCTAAAAACGTATCAAGGTTGTAAAGCCGCATTGTCACTTGCAGCTAATGGTGATACTTTTGCACAAGGTGAGTTGTTAAGTCAAATGAATAACGGTGCAAATTCTTTTATTTGTACACCTAAGAAAGAGTTGCTCTTTAGTTGGATTGATAGCAGTAATAAAAATGATAAAAAGAAAGCATTTTTAAAAACACAATATTACAAATTGTCAAAACAATATGAACAATTTCATGCAATGCTTAAAGCTCAAGTTGCAGATAATAATCCTTATGCAATTTTTGAACTGGCACAAAAACAGGTTAATTTGCCAAATAATACCGTGCTACCTTATCTAAAAACATCACTAAAATCAGGCAGCCCTGCTGCTGCAGGGCTTTTAGCTTTTTATTATGAAAATACAAATATTAATACGTTTGAATATACTAAATTAGCTTTATTACAAAATGATTTAAGTCAGTACCATTTAGATCCTGAAATTAGCGAATACTATCAAAAAAATCGCTTCTCAAAATACTTTTATGCAAATTTAAAATTATCCTCGACTGATATTTATAAAATATGGTTTGAACTTGCACAAATGCATGAGCAAGGTAAAGAAATCCCTCAAAATAATGTGTTAGCTTTAGTTTGGTATCGTTTGTTAGTTGAATATAATCAAACCAAAGCAACAACAAAAGTAGCGCAAATCAGTGCTCAATTAACCGAAGAACAACAAGCAGAAGTGAATAACATATTAAGCAAATATCGTAATTTATATCGTTTTCTTCCGTTAACACATTTAGATATAAATGAATAACTAGCTAAGTATGATAATGCTTAACTAAAACAAATAAATCAAACCGCCGCATTCAATGCAGGCTCGTGTTGTGATAGTGAGTTAATATAGGTAATAAGATATGAGTAATATTGTTATTGAAAAAAAAAGTAAATCAATTAGCCACAAAGTACTTTGGGTATTAGGAGCTGTTTTTCTAGTATTGGTTATTAGTGGTGGCTATTATTTTTTTAAAAGTAATGCTTTTGTTGCTAGTCAACCAGTATCTCAACAGCCAGTATCTCAACAGCCAAAAAATATTAAAATTACTTATGTTACACCTCAATTTTTTGGTTATTATCGGCATCCTATCGGATTCAATTGTATTGATTCTATTGAATACGATGGAAAGCGCATTAAAATATCCCAAATAGACTATTATGAAGATAGTCCAAAGGAGCTACAAAATATACGCGAAAATTGCATACCTTTTTAAAGGTAAAATTGATATTAATAGAATATTTGCCATGCCAAATTTAAGAATGAAAAAAAGACGCAAACTGCGTCTTTTTAATATTGTTTGATGTTATTAAAACTAAAGCGTCTTTAACCATGCTTTAACATCTTTACCTAAACTTTTGTGGCGCATTGCGTATTGAACAAAGGTTTGCACATAACCGAGTTTATTACCACAGTCGTGGCTACGACCTTTTATGCAATAAGCATCAACACTATCTTCTTCAAGTAGCATGGCAATTGCATCGGTCAATTGAATTTCACCACCAGCACCTAATGGTGTTTTGGCAAGTAAAGGCCAAATCTTTTCAGATAATACATAGCGTCCAACTACCGATTGGTTTGATGGCGCTTCTTCAATTGATGGCTTTTCAACAACGCTATACATTTGTGCTACATTACCAGCAGATAACGTTTCACCACGGCAGTCAACAATACCGTAAGAAGAAACTAGCTCTTTTGGCACTGGCTCTACCATGATTTGGCTGTGTTTGGTTTCATGGTAATTATTGATCATTGCTGCTAAATTATCGTTGGCAAGATCACTTTCATACTCATCAATAATCACATCCGGTAAAACAACGGCAAAAGGTTCATTACCAACTAAAGGATAAGCACATAATACTGCATGACCAAGCCCTTTAGCTAAACCTTGGCGGACGCTGGTTATTGTGACATGTTTAGGTAAAATACCTTGTACTTCTTGCAATAACTGACGTTTAACACGTGCCTCTAACATGGCTTCTAATTCAAAACTGGTATCGAAATGGTTTTCAATTGAATTTTTTGATGAGTGGGTTACAAAAATAATCTCAGTTATGCCAGCTGCAATACACTCTTTAACCACATATTGAATAAGTGGTTTGTCAACAACCGGAAGCATCTCTTTAGGAATTGCTTTAGTTGCGGGTAACATGCGTGTACCCAAACCTGCAACAGGGATAACCGCTTTTTTGACTTTTCTACTTGCTGAATTTTCTAAATTTGATGTCATTTTATTTCCTTAATACAATTAACCAACAGTGGAGCTATAGGTACCGTCACGACAGCGACCATTAACAAATGTATTTTTGACTCGCACTGACTTTAACACATAAGCAATCCAAATACTGGTATAAATGATTGCTATCACAATATCTTTTATAAGAAAAAACTCAAATCTAAGTTCAAATGGTAACACGATAAAAAGATACCAACATCTTTGAATTAGCTTAAAAACAATAAAACTGCTACTAAATATAATAAAAAAGTTAGGAAATTTATAACTTTTAGTAAAATATAAAAATATAATATAAGCGTTTAAAAGCAATAATAAACAATTTAGACCCATGTCACCTAAAATAAACAGCCCCAAATGAATTGTGTGCATTTCCGAGTAGGGATCCAATAATTGTGTCCATACGTCGATAAAATCAATCGCATTTAGTCTAGAAAAAGTAACATATCCAATAAAAATAAAACAAAAAAATAATTCAATACCAACTAAAATTAGCCAACCGCCTAATCCTTTAAGTTCTTTTTCCTTTATCATTTTTATTCCTGTTTAATGATTGATAAATCATTAGATTCGATGAGTAAAGGATTATCCCTATCTTTGGCTAAAGAATCAATAGAGATATAAACGATTTGGCAATTTTGTAACACGGCTTGTCTTACTACGAATTTTGCTTTACGGTCACGCGCTTCTTTTTGAGCTTTGCTGATGTAAAGATCATCGTATCCATCATCGTACAAAGAAGCCCTTTCGAACAAATTTGGGGTTCGCCAAAATGTTTCTTTAGGATAATCTCGCACAAAAATTTGATCGGTTAATTTACCTTTTATTCCGGCATAACTATTTGGTAAATGTTTGCTTGCTCGGCTCTGAGCAATATAAACATGCTGATAATTTTGTATATTTGATGGAAGTTTATTTAATAAAAATTCAATACCCGACAGGTTTGAATACTGGCAATTTTGCAAGGTTAAAGGTGCAGTTCGATAGTTTAACGAACCGCACCCAACAAGTAAAAACAATGTAAGTATAGATAAAATACGTAACATTTTTACTCTAAAACATAGTTAAAAACGGAAATATTGCTAGGCATATATAACCTTAGTTACATTTTATCACTCACTTTTTCGGCAGTATGTGAAATGGCTTTTCCGCCAGATTGAACATCTTGACCAACACCTTTAACGGTGTTACATCCAACAACTAGAGTCGTCATTGCTATACCTAATATTAACATTAACATTTTATGGAACATAAAATATACTCCTTTTAGTAACATGTTTACTTTAATGTAGCAAATGCTTCTGCCACACGATCGATATTATGGTGATTTAAACCCGCTACACACATCCTTCCGCTGCCCACCAAATAAACAGCAAAATTATCTTTCAATTGTGTAACTTGCTCTTTATTAAAACCGGTATAACTGAACATGCCCCGCTGTTTAACCAAATAATCAAAATTACGATCAGGTACAGCTTTTTTTAATAATTCAACCAGAGTTGATCGCATAGTTACAATGCGATTTCTCATTGATTCAACTTCTTTAACCCATTGATCTTTAAGTTCCGGATGATTTAATACATAACTAACTAACTGCGCACCATAAGCCGCAGGGCTAGAATAATTACGGCGAACGGTTGCTTGCAACTGTCCTAATACGCGGTTAGCAGCTTCATTGTTATCACATAAAACCGATAAACCACCAACACGTTCTCCGTAAAGTGAAAATGTCTTCGAAAATGAATTACTAATAAAACCACACAATCCAGAATCTGCCACCTTTCGAATAGCATAAGCATCATCTTCAATACTTTCGCCAAAACCTTGATAAGCAATATCCATAAATGGAATAAGATCACGGGCCTTTAACACCTCGATCACTTTATCCCACTGCGTATGTGTTAAATCAGCGCCTGTTGGGTTATGGCAGCATGGATGTAGTAACACAATGCTTTTAGCAGGTAATTGATTTAATGTTTCAAGCATTGCTTCAAATTTTACGCCACAAGTTTGCTCATCAAAATAGGGATATTTGTTTACCTTAAAACCTGCACCGCTAAAAATAGCGATATGATTTTCCCATGTTGGATCGCTGACCCATACTTCAGATTTTGGGAAATAGCGAAATAAAAAATCAGCTCCTATTTTCAAAGCACCCGAACCACCTAACGTTTGTATCGTTGCGATACGTTTATCTTTATAAGCCGAATGATCTTCACCAAATAATAGAGACTGAATTGATTGGCAATACGCTGGCAAACCACTCATTGGTAAATATAGCTGTGCACCTTGATTGAGATGATAAATATTATCACGAGCAGTTTTTATACATTGCAATTGGGGAACCACACTGTTTTCATCATAATAATAACCAATGCTTAAATTCGTTTTATTATCTCGGTTATCATCCATAAACTCAGCGACTAACGATAAAATGGGATCCCCTACATACGATTCTACTTTTTCAAACATGTTCACAATCCAATTGGCACAAAAACAACAATAAATATCTGTAGATTATTGCACCAACTTTATTGGCAATCAATCATTAAATAACAGTTTAACAATAAATAATTAATTTGATTTTTGGTTAGAAAATGGCTGTATTTTTGATAGTAAAAAGTAATAGATGAGATAACTAAAAATATAACGTGTTTTAACCTACTTTTTATACTAAAACGGAGGATTTCCTGAAATTTTTTGACAAAAATTAGCACCTTTTGGTGCTAATCAGGTGAGCAAATTTATTTAGCAGCAATAACTTCAATTTCAACTTTAGCATCTTTAGGTATTCGAGCAACTTGCACGCAAGAGCGAGCAGGGAAAGAGGCATTATTTTCAGTAAAAAATGCTTCGTATACCGCATTTACCGCAGCAAAATCATTCATATCAGCTAAAAAAATCGTTGTTTTTACGATATTACTGACTTGATAACCTGCCGCAGTGACAATCGCTTTAACATTGGCTAAACTTTGTTTGGCTTGTTCTTTCACACAACTTGGCATTTCACCTGTGGCGGGATCCAGTGGGATTTGTCCTGAGGCAAATAACATATTACCTAAATCGACCGCCTGAGCATAAGGCCCAATAGCCGCTGGTGCTTTGTCAGTACTAATTACTTTTGCCATACTCGATGTTCTCCTTAATTTATAATCTACCCTGCTTTTTAATAACTAAAATGGTTAAGGTATTCGCTTCTTGTTTGTCCTCATTTCAACAGGATCGCAATTTGCTGTCAAGTCGGCGCAAAATTATGATCGTGGGACTTATTGAAATTTTCTGATATGATAATTAAAATTTTTTATTTATTACGAGAGTTAATATGTTCGAGAATTTAACCGACCGTTTATCACAGACATTCCGCAATATCAGTGGTCGTGGACGACTATCTGAAGACAATATTAAAGATGCGTTGCGCGATGTGCGTATGGCATTACTCGAAGCTGATGTTGCCCTGCCAGTAGTTCGTGAATTTATTAATCAAGTTAAAGAAAAAGCCGTTGGATTAGACGTCAGCAAGAGCCTAACACCGGGTCAAGAATTTATCAAAATAGTTCAAGATGAACTCACAAAAGCAATGGGTGAAGTCAATAGTTCACTCAATTTGGCAACCCAACCACCTGCTGTTATGTTAATGGCAGGGTTACAAGGTGCCGGTAAAACAACTAGCGTTGCTAAACTGGCTAAGTTCCTAAAAGAAAAACAGAAAAAGAAAGTACTCGTGGTGTCTGCCGATGTTTATCGACCTGCTGCAATTAAACAGTTAGAAACACTGGCTAAAGCGATTGATGTTGAGTTCTTTCCATCTGATATTACTGAAAAACCGGTCAGTATTGTAAATAAAGCTATTTCTCATGCAAAATTGCAATTTTTTGATGTACTTATTGTCGATACTGCGGGTCGTTTGCATGTTGATAACGACATGATGGATGAAATCAAAGCGCTTCATCAAGCCATTAATCCAATTGAGACATTATTTGTGGTTGATGCCATGACTGGGCAAGATGCAGCCAATACGGCTAAAGCTTTCAATGATGCTTTGCCACTTACCGGTGTAATTTTAACCAAAGTTGATGGTGATGCGCGTGGTGGTGCGGCGCTATCCATTCGTCATATTACCGGTAAGCCGATAAAATTCTTAGGGATGGGTGAAAAAACTGACGCGTTAGAGCCGTTTTATCCAGATCGTATTGCTTCGCGCATCTTAGGTATGGGTGATGTGCTATCTTTGATTGAAGAATTACAGCATAATGTCGATCGCGAAAAAGCAGAGAAAATCGCCAAAAAACTGAAAAAAGGTGATAAGTTCGATTTTAATGACTTTCAAGACCAACTCAAGCAGATGCGTAATATGGGAGGAATGGGGGCTATGCTGGCTAAATTACCCGGTGTTGGTCAACTACCTGATCATATTAAAGCGCAAATGGATGATAAAATTACTATCAAAATGGAAGCCATTATTGGTTCTATGACATTAAAAGAACGCGCTAATCCTGAAATCATTAAAGGTTCACGCAAACGCCGTATTGCAAATGGTTCTGGTACCCAAGTGCAAGATGTTAACAAACTCTTAAAACAGTTTGAAGATATGCAAAAAATGATGAAGAAAATGAAAGGCGGTGGCATGATGAAAATGATGCGCCAAATGAAAGGACTGATGGGGGGAGGAATGGGGTTCCCACCTCGTTAATACGCCATAAATCAATTTTTTCATGAGCAATAGTCATCGCTATCTTTGTATAAACTTTCTATAAAAATATCGCGCGGATAAACAGCGCGATATTAATTTTAATAACTTAATCTTGTTACTTATTTTCTGGGTTTGGTTCAACCAATTTAATCTTTACTGAGCGACTCATGGTTAGCACGGTGCCTATTGATGAGATAATAATAAAAATAATGGCTAGCCACTGATTGGTGGTTAACTGCTCATGCAAAACCACTAATCCAGAAAGCGCTGCAAAAACAGGCGACAAGCTCATTAGTGTACTAAATGTTTGCGCTGGTAATCTTGGTAAAGCAATCATATCTAATCCATAAGGAATCGCCGATGCTAATAACGAAACCACAAAAACCAGAGGCAACAATTCCAACGAAAACATTGTACTTCCACTTTGCAAAATACTAATAGGAAATAAAAAGCACGTAGCAATCACCGACCCAACAGCGACGCTTGATGCACCATAAAGCGTACTAGCTTTACGTCCAAACAAAATGTAACACGCCCAACCACTTCCAGCTAATAGTGCAAATAAAAGCCCTATAGGATCTAAATTGTCTGACACTTGATAAAGCGGCAAAAGCATGGACAGACCGACAATAGCAACGCTAAGCCAAATAAAATCAAGTAACTTTCGTGACGAACACATTGCTACCATAATCGGCCCAGTGAGCTCAATAGCCACAGCAACCCCCAAAGGCACTCTTGCAATTGCATTATAGAATGCCAAATTCATACAACCAAGTGAAATTCCATATAAAAAAATATATTTCAATGCCTGCTTTGTCATTGTTTTACGCCAAGGTTTGAATATAAAAATCAACATAATTGCCGAAAAAAACAATCTCCAAGCTGTCATTCCCTCTGGCCCTAATACGGGAAATAGGTATTTAGCGATAGATGCACTGCCTTGAACTGAAATCATCGAAATAAAAATTAACAAAACAGGCCAAGACCTTTTAAGCATAAATAATCACCATAATCAAACTTTGAAGTTATTGGAATAAAACTCATGATAAAAATTTCAGAAAACGATGCGCTTAATCATAGAAGTGCACATAACAAACTGACTTATTAGTTTTCTCTTTTCACTGATAATAAGGCAAGAGCTTGTAACGCTTGTTTATAAGGCGAATCTGGTAAAATAGCGATAACATCAAATGCTTTTTGCGCTTCTTTTTGAGCGGTTTGTAACGTAAAATCAAGCGAACCACATTCATCCATAATTTGTAAAATACGATCTAATAAGTTACGTCCATTACCTTGCTTTATTGCTTGGCGAATTAATTCCGCATCTTGAAAATTTTTGGTGTGATGCATCGCATGTAAAAGCGGTAAGGTCGGTTTGCCTTCATTAAGATCATCCCCTAAATTTTTACCTAATTTTTGATTGCTATCAGCACTATAATCTAAAAGATCGTCGATGATTTGAAAGGTCGTACCTAGATATTTGCCATATTCCTGTAAAGCCAACTCTTGCTCTTCATTTGCACCGGCTAGCACAGCAGCAGAATGCGAGGTTGCCTCGAATAAACGAGCCGTTTTGCGATAAATTACCTCTAAATATTGTTCTTTGGTAATATCAGGATCGTTACAATTAATGAGTTGTTGTACTTCGCCTTCAGCAATCACATTGGTAGCAGTCGACATAATTTTCAAGACTTTGAACGATTCTGTACGCACCATCATTTGAAAAGAGCGCGTATAAATATAATCGCCTACAAGTACACTGGCAGCATTACCAAAAAGCGCATTTGCCGTTGATTGACCACGGCGTAAATCCGACTCATCAACAACATCATCATGCAATAAGGTGGCAGTATGAATAAATTCTATAAAAGCTGCGGTGATAATATGTTTATCACCTTGGTAATTAAGTGCTTTGGCAATTAATAATGCAATAACGGGGCGTATGCGCTTCCCACCACTACTAATAATATAATTGCCCAACTGATTAATTAAAGCCACATCAGAACTTAGCTCTGCCTGTATAGCTTTATTAACTTTAATAAGATCTTCTTTAACAAGATCGAGTATTTGATTCATTGATGGAGTATTCATCCGCCTAACCACTATAAACAATTGATATTTATTTTCTATTATCTGATAAATATTATTAGGCAACAAGGTGTCATCTATCATATTTTAAAAAAGACTACAAATGATAAGCATTTTCATTTAAAATAATATTCTTAAGTTGAAAATGATAATCATTATGAAGATTAACTTTGATATAGACATTGATGATACCAAGGCGCCTTTAAGCCCAACTAAAAAAAAGACCCAAAATGCCTATGTATGTGCATCAGTTTCTGTACTGTCTCATCTTGTATTATTTGCACTACTATTTAGTTCTGTCTTACTTGCCCCAAATATCATAGTCGACGAAGGTGATAATTCTATTAAAGCTGTCATGATCGATCTATCACTGTTGGCAGCACCAGAACAAGCCCTAGTAGAAGATAAACCAGACATTCAAGGAATAGAAAATAGCGAACTTATTGATAACCAAAAGATCGAAGAAACCCCAATGCAACCGGTTATTGAACCAATTGTCGAACATGAAGTTAAAGAAGAAAAAACAGAATCCATTATTGAAAAAATAACCGATAAACCGACTATTGAACCCAAAAAGAAAATTGAAACCCAAAAAGAACCAAAACCGAAAAAAAAGGCCCCACCAATTCAAAAAGCATCGCATCAGCAAGTTAGACAAGAAGTGATTAACGAAAATATTGCTAATACTTCTGTAGCTCCACAAATTTCAGATAGCCGTCAATATTCAGGCACCCCTTCACCAATAAGGAGAAATCAACCAGAATACCCACGCCGAGCTCTTGATATGCGCTTAGAAGGCTATGTAGTAGCACTGTTTGATGTAAACAGTGATGGACATGTTGAAAATATTCGTATTATTGAAACAAATCCGAATAATATTTTTAATCGTTCCGTCATTAATGCCATGAAAACGTGGAAATATAAACCAATTGCAGCCAAAGATCTGAAAATAAAAATTATCTTCAATCGCGATAAATCAATTAGTTTAAATTAACCAACCACAACAAATAAAACCGCTGTAACATCTATGCTATAACACCTATTTCTATAGTATCTGTATAGTTAATAAATGGCAGCGGCTATAAAAAGTGGCAATCATCTAAAAATCACAGCAACAATATGGCTAATGAGCAAGTTTATTCGCCATCAGTTTTTCAATCTCTATAGGATCTTTAGGGACATCACCAGTCAAAACTTCATTTCCTGATTGAGTAATTAAGATATTATCTTCAATTCGAATGCCGATGCCTTTATATTGCACTGGAACATCGGCATCTTGATTAATATATAAACCCGGTTCTACCGTTAACACCATGCCCGGTACTAAAATTCGATCTCGATTGCTACCCACATCGTGCACATCAATCCCCAACCAATGCCCTAATCCATGCATATAAAATGTGCTATAAGCTTTATCAGCAATTAAAGTATCAATATCGCCATGCATAATGCCTAATCTGACTAAACCTTCGACCATTGTTCTAATGACATAATGATTCACTTCCATAATAGAAGTACCTGGCTTTAGTAATTTAATAGCTTGATATTGCGATGCTAAAACAATATCATAAATTTCACGCTGAGCTTGACTAAACTGACCATTAATAGGAAAAGTACGAGTTATATCCCCCGCATAATATTGATATTCACAACCGGCATCAATCAAGACTAGATCGCCCGCTTTTAACTGTTCATTATTATTCTCGTAATGCAATATACAGCCATTATTGCCACCACCAACAATGGTATTATAAGCTGGGGCGCGTGCACCATGCCAAGCAAATTCATGTAATATTTCAGATTCTAGTTGATATTCAAACATAGTAGGCCTACATTTTTGCATAGCACGAACATGTGCTTTTGCACTAATTTGACAAGCTTGACGTAAAATAGCCATTTCAAATTCTGATTTAAACATACGCATTTCATGCACTATAGGTCGCCAATCGATAATGCAATTGGGTGCAGAATGATTCATTCTATAACCTTGACGCAACCTCTTCATCGCATTATCAACAAAATTATCAGCATATACATACTGTTGATCGGCATGGTAAATGATTGTTTTACCATTTAATAAATCAGGTAATACAGTATCAAGTTCATCAAATGGATAAGCTTCATCAACCAAAATAGCGTCTAATGCTGCCTGTTGTCCTAACCGATAACCTGTCCACGTCTCGGCCAACCGCTCTTTTTTACGATTAAATAAGACATATTTAGGTATATTATCTTGTTGTTTAACAACAGCAAAAACCGCTTCTGGTTCAGCAAAAAACGTAAAATACCAAAAATCACTATTTTGCCGATATGGATAATGTGTGTCATTACTGCGCGCCATTTCTGGAGCAGCAAAAAAAAGTGCAATACTATTGGTTGCCATCTGAGAAAGTAGTTTTTCCCTACGTGCCAAAAGTTCTATTTTGATATTGCTGTTTATCATTGTCATGACCTTAATAGAGGTATAAGTATTAATATTAATGAATTGTTGGAGAAATATCTGTCTCATTAAATTCATCGAAACAGAGCATAGCCGTTATGCGAACATACTCTTTAATCTCTTCAAATGCAAAACCGAGCTCTTGTTCATCATCGCTTTCGTCATAACCCAATTTCACAATTTGGCGTAAATCATAAATCGCTTCGCCAACATCATCTTTAAGACGATTAATTTTGGGTTGTGCAAGGCCAATACCAAGCAAAAAATGGTTAACCCAACCAACCAAATCATCGATTTGTGCAAACAGATCATGGTGACTGAGTAACAGTTCAAATTCAAAGTTTTTATTGAAAAACTGTTGCTTAGTTAAATGATAGAGATTTTTGATTTGCTCATCTAACGACTCGTCAAACACTTGTCCATTATTCAGCATATCTTTAACTAATGAACGCCAGCTCTCATCATGATTACCACCAGCTAAGATACCAGAAAGAAAACCATGCAACTCAGCAGCGGTAATACCTATTTTATTTTGAATTAGTTGACGATTAAATTCATCGTAATTAATAGTATCAAACATAAACTCCACCCTAATCTTGTCACATCACTGAAAATGCACTATGCACTTTCTTCGATTATTAGTATATAATCCGTACCTAATCATAAATAATAAACAGGTTACTGTGCTTTATAAAGGAATTATTTTGAACATTGTAGGATTAATTGCGAAGTTGCCGCTGCAACGATTATGTCTACTATGCCTTTCAGGATTAGCATTATCATTAGTGTCATGTAGTTCATTTTTACCTAATAAAGGCGTCATTATCCTTGATGCACAAGATAAAATACATACCAATGTAACTAGCCAAGATTTACCTAAGTCGTATAAATTAGGTAATAGCGAACAAGAATTACAACGATTTGAAACCTTCTGCAAAGAAGAAATTCGCGTCTCACAGCTTGATGGTAGTGAAGAAATCGTTTTTGAAAATATTAAACATGGAATCCATGGGCAGGTAGAATTTAAAAAATGCAGTGACAAAGTCACTCGTATCTACCGATACTGATAAAATATGGATATCTTTATAAATTATAGCTAATACAATTGACTAAATATAGAAGAACAATGAAATCTTACTAGCCTTTCAGGCGGTTTTTATTTATATTGGTCGCTGAAATAAAAATATTTTGGGAGTAAAAAAATATGTACACACAAGATGTCACCATTACTGCATCTAACGGTCTTCATACCCGCCCTGCTGCGCAATTTGTTAAAGAAGCCAAAAACTTCAATGCAGAAATTACTGTCACATCTGATGGAAAAAGTGCAAGTGCTAAAAGTCTATTTAAATTACAGACGTTAGGTTTGACACAAGGGACAACAATTACTATTTCAGCCGAAGGCGAAGACGAAAAAGAAGCAGTACAACATCTAGTAAAATTAATTCCAGAATTAGAATAATCTCTCCCAATTAGATATGAACGGTTTTAAAATTGAATAAGGATTAAATGTTATGGTATCAGGTACACTTGTTTCCCCGGGTATCGCTTTTGCTAAAGCGCTATTATTAAAAGAAGAGCCTATTGTTATCAATAATAGACAAATTCTCGATAACAAGATTGACGCGGAAATTGAGCGTTTTAAGGAAGCTCGAGAAAAATCAAGCAAACAATTGCATGCGATTATGGAACGAGCAAAATCTACGTTAGGCGAAGATAAAGCAGTCATTTTTGAGGGGCATATTATGCTTCTTGAAGATGAGGATCTTGAGCAAGAAGTGATTTCTCGTATTCAAAGTAAACATTCAAGCGCAGATGCCGCTGTTCAATCTGTTTTTGAAACTCAAGCTAAAGAACTAGAAAATTTAGATGATGAATATTTAAAAGAACGTGCTGCAGATATTCGTGATATTGGTAAACGATTGCTTAAAAATATTTTAGGTATCGAAATCGTTGATTTAAGTGCAATCAGTCAACCTTGTATTTTAGTTGCAACTGACTTAACACCATCGGAAACAGCTCAGCTAAACTTAGAAATGGTATTAGGTTTTATTACTGATGCTGGTGGGCGGACTTCACATACCTCAATCATGGCTCGCTCTTTAGAAATCCCTGCTATCGTTGGTACATCTAATGCAACTCAAGCAATCAAACAAGGGGATTTTATTATTTTGGATGCGATAAATAATGCTATTTATATCAATCCAGATCACACCACTCAAGAAAAATTAAAACAAGTTCAAACTAAATATATTAGCGACAAAGAAGAACTAGCTAAATTGAAAGATCTACCCGCAGTAACACTCGATGGTCACCAAGTAGAAATTTGTGGCAACATTGGTACTGTGCGTGATATTGCAGGTGCTGAACGTAACGGCTATGAAGGTATTGGTCTATACCGTACTGAATTTCTATTTATGGATCGCGAAGCCTATCCTGATGAAGAAGAACAGTTTAAAGCTTATAAAGAAGTGGCCGAATCTACCAATGGTTTATCTGTAATTGTCCGTACTATGGATATTGGTGGTGATAAAGATGTACCTTATATGCATTTACCAAAAGAAGAAAACCCATTTTTAGGCTGGCGTGCAATTCGTATTTGTTTAGATCGCAAAGAAGTTCTTCATGCGCAATTACGCGCAATTCTACGTGCATCAGCATTTGGTAAATTACGCATTATGTTCCCAATGATTATTTCTGTGGAAGAAATTCGTACATTAAAATCTGAAATCAATATTCTTAAAGAACAATTAAATGCCGAAGGTAAAGCATTCGATAAAAATATTGAAATCGGCGTAATGATTGAAACTCCAGCAGCAGCCGTAATTGCACATCATTTAGCCAAAGAAGTAGATTTCTTTAGCATTGGAACCAATGACTTAACACAATATACGCTTGCTGTTGATCGTGGTAACGAATTGATCTCTCATCTTTATAATCCATTTTCACCTTCAGTGTTAACACTGATTAAAAAGGTTATAGATGCTTCTCATAAAGAAGGAAAATGGACTGGTATGTGTGGCGAGCTTGCTGGTGATGAAAGAGCCACAATTTTATTGCTGGGTATGGGGCTTGATGAATTTAGTATGAGTGCCGTATCTATTCCTAAAATTAAGAAATTAATTCGTAACACTAACTATGAAGAGGCGAAAAAATTTGCTGATACTATACTAGAAAAAGCAACCTCTAAAGAAGTTATTGATTTGATTGAAAATTATGCTAATGAAAAGCAAATCTGTTAGGAGACAATAATGGGTCTATTCGATAAAATTAAGCAATTTGTATCTGATGATAATAAAAACAGCATCGAGATTATTGCCCCTTTAAGTGGTGAAATTGTCAAAATCGAAGATGTACCAGATGTGGTTTTTGCTGAAAAAATCGTTGGCGATGGTGTTGCAATCAAACCATCTGGGAATAAAATTGTTGCACCATTAAATGGAAAAATTGGCAAAATCTTCGAAACCAACCACGCTTTTGCTATTGAATCAGATGAAGGCATCGAACTTTTTGTTCACTTTGGTATTGATACCGTAGAACTAAAAGGCGAAGGCTTTACTCGAATTGCAGAAGAAGGCCAACAAGTAAAAGTAGGCGATACCATTATTGAAATCGATCTACCACTACTTGAAAGCAAAGCCAAATCAGTGTTAACACCTGTGGTCATTTCGAATATGGAAACAGTCGTTGAGTTAACCAAATTATCAGGCTCTGTCGAAGCAGGTAAAACCCCAATAATGCGAATTAAAAAATAAGCAAACACATTCTTCCACATAAAAAAACCTTCAGCCTAAACTGAAGGTTTTCTTTTATCTAAATAAACTCACCAAGTGGCTAAAACAACCTAACGCCACTTCTTGTATTGGTTAATTAAATTATTGGTTGAATCATCATGAGAATTTACAGGTTTATCGTCCGCTAATTCAGGTAAAATTCGTCCTGCTAATTGCTTACCAAGCTCCACACCCCATTGATCAAAACTGAAGATATTCAAAATAACGCCCTGAGTAAATATCTTATGCTCATACATCGCAACCAATGCACCGAGCGTATAAGGTGTGATCTTTTTCACTAATATCGAATTCGTCGGCTTATTACCGTCAAAAACCTTAAACGGAACAATAGACTTCACCTCATCAAGCGTCTTACCAGCAGCAATAAATTCTTGCTCAACTTGTTCTTTTGTTTTACCAAAAGCTAACGCTTCTGTTTGAGCAAAAAAGTTAGATAGCAATTTAGGGTGATGATCACCAATCGGATTATGGCTAATCGCCGGTGCAATAAAATCGCAAGGAATAAGTTTAGTACCTTGATGAATTAATTGATAAAACGCATGTTGACCATTTGTTCCCGGTTCCCCCCAAATAATTGGACCGGTGGTATAAGGTGTTTTATGGCCATTGCGATCTACACTCTTACCATTTGACTCCATATTTCCTTGTTGAAAATAAGCAGCAAAACGATGCATATACTGATCATAAGGCAAAATCGCCTCGGTTTCAGCACCACAAAAGTTATTATACCAAATACCGATTAAGGCAAGCAAAGCGGGGATATTTTTATCGATTGGCGCACTTTGGAAATGCTTATCCATCGCATGGCCACCTGCCAAAAATTGCTTAAAGTTATCAAACCCAATGGATAACACAATCGACAACCCAATCGCCGACCATGACGAATAACGTCCACCGACCCAATCCCAAAATTCAAACATGTTGGTTGTATCAATACCAAATTTTGCAACTTCCTTCGCATTGGTTGACAACGCAACAAAATGCAACGCAACCGCTTTATCATCCTTAGCTGCATCAAGTAACCATGCACGTGCTGTCTGCGCATTAGTCATAGTTTCTTGCGTAGTAAAGGTTTTAGAAGCGACTAAAAATAACGTCGTTTCTGGATCCAACCCTTTCAGCGCCTCAACAACATGTGTCCCATCAACATTCGACACAAAATGCATAGTTAAGTGATTTTTATACGGACGTAATGCTTCAGTAATCATATGTGGACCAAGGTCAGAACCACCAATTCCAATATTCACTACATCCGTAATCGCCTTACCGGTGTAGCCTTTCCACTCTCCACTAATAATTTTTTTACTGAATGATTCCATTTTAGTTAAGACAGCGTTAACATCATCCATCACATTTTTACCGTCTACATAAATTGGAGTATTCGATACATTGCGTAAGGCCACATGTAATACAGCTCGATCTTCGGTGCGGTTGATCTTCTCGCCACTATACATAGCCTGCGTTGCGCCAGCCAGATCACATTCGTCAGCAAGCTTATAAAGCAATTCTAACGTCTCTTGTGTAACACGATTTTTTGACAAATCAACCAAAAACTCATCTTCAAAAGGAATACTGAGCTTTTCAACGCGTTGAGATTCTTCTTTTAAAATCTGGGCAATGGTTTTGGTGTGATGTTTTTCATAGCTAGCTTGGAGTGATTTCCAAGACGTAGTAGTAGTTGGGTCAATTGACTTTAACATAGTTATTCCTTAATAATATGGGATTGTAGCCATGATATAACTATGCCTAACATGATGCAAGATAAGGATCTTATCGATTAAAATGAAATTATTTTTATAAAAAACAACAAAATAAAAAATTAAATAAAATCAATTACTTTCCTGACTTATTTTTATTAGATTAAAATCTTCAACATCCATGTTTACTATTATTAGATGAAAATAGTTAATGAACATGTCTTTTGGTTAGGCTCTAATTGATATTATTAGGTGGTAAGGTTAATAGTGTTTTGTGGTTAAATAAAATGATGTAATTAACTAAATACTGTTAATTCAATATAAAATAAAGCTAAATTAAGATAACCACAAAAGCAAAAAAGCCCAGCATGACTGCTGGGCTCTCTCTAATTTAAAAGTCTGGCGGCACCCTACTCTCACATGGGTAATACCCACACTACCATCGGCACTACGGCGTTTCACTTCTGAGTTCGGCATGGGGTCAGGTGGGACCACCGCGCTATTACCGCCAGACA
>NZ_JBXSQH010000025.1:0-21308 GCF_057063525.1 Gilliamella sp. X-46
GACCGCCGTATTTTTTAGCAAGTACAGAAGTAATTGCCGCAGTTAAAGTTGTTTTACCATGGTCAACGTGGCCGATTGTACCAACGTTAACGTGGGGTTTTGTACGTTCAAATTTTTCTTTAGACATCTTAATGTTCCTTTATTAAATCACTTCCCTTAATTCATTAAGGGAAGCGTTACTTTATTTAGATAAAATTATTTTGCTTTACGAGCTTCAATAATTGCGGTTGCAATATTTGTTGGTGCTTCATTGTACTTCAAGAACTCCATTGAGTAAGAAGCACGACCTTGAGTTTGTGAACGAAGGTCTGTTGCATAACCAAACATTTCTGAAAGTGGAACTTGTGCTTTAACTGTTTTACCAGTTGCAGTATCTTCCATTCCTTCGATCATACCGCGACGACGGTTTAAGTCACCGATAACATCACCCATATAATCTTCAGGAGTTTCAACTTCTACTTTCATAATCGGTTCTAAAAGCACAGGTTTAGCTTTCATGAAGCCGTCTTTAAATGCCATTGAACCGGCAATTTTAAATGCCATTTCTGATGAGTCAACATCATGGTAAGAACCATCATAGATAGTGACTTCAACATCAACAATTGGGTAACCAGCAAGAACACCGTTTTTCATTTGTTCTTGACAGCCTTTATCAACTGCAGGGATGTATTCTTTAGGAACCACACCACCAACGATTTCATTGTTGAATTTGTAGCCTTCGCCACCTGCTTCCAATGGTTTGATTTTTAACCATACATGACCATATTGACCACGACCACCAGACTGACGAACAAATTTACCTTCTTGTTCTACTTCATTGCGAATTGTTTCACGGTAAGCGACTTGTGGTTTACCTACATTTGCTTCCACTTTAAATTCACGTTTCATACGGTCAACGATGATTTCTAAGTGAAGCTCACCCATACCAGAAATAATGGTTTGACCTGATTCTTCATCGGTGTGAACACGGAATGAAGGGTCTTCTTGTGCTAGTCGACCTAAAGCAAGACCCATTTTTTCTTGGTCAGCTTTGGTTTTTGGTTCAACAGCAACCGAAATTACTGGCTCTGGGAATTCCATTCTTTCAAGAATGATTGGTGCACTTTCAGCACAAAGTGTATCACCTGTAGTTACATCTTTAAGACCGATTGCAGCAGCGATGTCACCAGCGCGAACTTCTTTAATTTCTTCACGTTTGTTAGCGTGCATCTGAACGATACGACCAAAACGTTCTTTTTTATCTTTAACAGAGTTAAGAACAGTATCACCAGAGTTAACCACACCAGAGTAAACACGGAAGAATGTTAAGTTACCCACAAATGGATCAGTTGCGATTTTGAACGCTAATGATGAGAATGGTTCGTCATCACTTGAGTGACGTTCAGCTGCTTCACCGTTTTGTAATTCACCTTTGATTGCAGGTACATCAGTTGGTGCTGGTAAATATTCAATAACTGCATCAAGCATGAATTGAACACCTTTATTTTTAAAGGCACTACCACAAGTTACTAAGATGATTTCGTTAGCAAGTACGCGTTCACGTAATGCTGCTTTCACTTCTTCTTCAGTTAACTCTTCACCACCAAGGTATTTTTCCATTAACTCTTCACTTGCTTCAGCCGCAGTTTCAATTAAGAAAGAACGCCATTCTTCGACTTGGTCAACCATTTCGGCTGGTACATCTTCATAAGTGAATGTTACACCTTGATCAGCATCATTCCAGTTGATTGCTTTACGTTTAAGTAAATCAACAACACCAGTAAATCCTTCTTCTGCACCGATTGGTAAAACTAAAGGAACAGGTACTGCTGCTAAACGAGTTTTGATTTGATCAACAACACGTAAGAAGTTAGCACCCATACGGTCCATTTTGTTGACAAATGCAATACGTGGTACTTTATATTTGTTTGCTTGACGCCATACAGTTTCAGATTGAGGTTGAACACCACCAACTGCACAGTAAACCATTACCGCACCATCAAGAACACGCATAGAACGTTCAACTTCGATTGTAAAGTCAACGTGTCCCGGGGTGTCGATGATGTTGATACGGTGTGGTTCAAATTGTTGACCCATACCAGACCAGAATGCAGTTGTTGCAGCAGATGTGATAGTGATACCACGTTCTTGTTCTTGTTCCATCCAGTCCATGGTAGCTGCGCCATCATGAACTTCACCAATTTTGTGACTAACACCAGTATAAAACAAAATACGTTCAGTCGTTGTTGTTTTACCTGCGTCAATATGTGCACTGATACCGATATTACGATAGCGTGCTATAGGGGTTGTACGAGCCATATTAATCCTCTGTTTAGAATCGTTTGCTTAATAAAACATCACTTTGGTTGACTGATAGCAGATAAGGGCTATCAGTCCTAATTCAAGTCACTTATATAAGTATAAGTGCGAATATTACCAACGATAGTGTGCAAACGCTCTATTAGCTTCAGCCATACGATGAACATCTTCGCGTTTTTTCACAGCGGTACCTTTGTTTTCAAAAGCATCCATAAGTTCATTCGCTAGGCGTAAAGCCATTGATTTATCGCCACGTTTACGTGCAGCATCTACAATCCAACGCATTGCAAGTGCATTACGACGAACTGGACGCACTTCAACTGGAACTTGGTATGTAGAACCACCAACGCGACGAGACTTAACTTCTACAGTTGGTCTTACGTTATCTAATGCAACTTCGAAAGCTGCTAAGTGGTCTTTTCCACTACGCTCAGCTAATTTATCAAGAGCTGAATATACGATTGATTCTGCGATAGATTTTTTACCATCTATCATTAAAATATTTACAAATTTCGCCAGTAACTCTGAACCGAACTTCGGATCAGGAAGAATTTTTCTTTGACCGACAACATGACGACGTGGCATTGGAATACTCCGTTTATATGTTATAAATTTTCAGGTTTACCCAAAACTCAAATGAGTTAAATGGAATTATATAGTTTGGCCTTACTTAACGGAGTTCCATTAAGCTTTAGGTCGTTTAACACCGTATTTAGAACGGCTTTGTTTGCGATCTTTAACACCTGCGCAGTCTAATGCACCACGAACAGTGTGATAACGAACACCTGGTAAGTCTTTAACACGACCACCACGGATTAAAATTACGCTATGTTCTTGTAGGTTATGACCTTCACCACCGATATAAGAAGTCACTTCAAAACCGTTGGTTAAGCGTACACGACATACTTTACGTAATGCTGAGTTTGGTTTTTTCGGTGTAGTTGTGTAAACACGAGTACAAACACCGCGTTTTTGCGGGCATGCTTCAAGCGCAGGAACGTTACTTTTCGCTTCCTTTAGTGCTCTTGGTTTGCGTACCAGCTGATTAATTGTTGCCATTAATAAGCTCCTGATTAATTAAAATAAATTTAAAATTGCTTTTTAGATACGTAATTAATAACTGTAGACCAAAACCTATTTTATATAAGTTTTGGGTCGCAAGATTCTAGACCCCAGAAGAAATAATGTCAAGTTTTTGCGATCATTAAGTGCTTGATCTTGAGTTTAATTATTACAGAATAATGACGATATTTTTATGAGATAAGTTGGGTTAATTTTAGGGTTGGAAATGGGTATTTGTATTTGCCATATGATAGATATCCCCCCTACCATGAGTCACGGTAGGAGGGATATGTGATTAGTGATGATCAATAAAGATAAATTTTAAAGCAAAAAGTACGGCGAAAATAATCACACATAGGTTTAGTTGTTTAAATTTACCGGTAAAGGTTTTTAGTACTACATAAGAGATGAAACCAAGTGCAACGCCTTCAGTAATAGCAAAAGCAAAAGGCATCATGATTGCAGTAATAAAGGCCGGTGTTGCTTCGGTTAAATCAGACCAGTTAACTTTAACTAAGCTTGAAACCATTAAAATTCCAACAAAAATAAGCGCGCCTGATGTTGCATAAGTAGGTACTAAATGCGCTAGTGGTGATAAAAATGTCACTATTAAAAATAATATACCTACAACAACCGCAGTTAACCCCGTACGTCCACCGACTGAAATACCTGCAGAACTTTCGATATAGGTTAATACTGATGATGTACCAAATAATCCACCTAAAGAAGAGCTAAAACTATCAATTAATAGTGCTTGACGCATTTTGGGGAATCGACCTTTTTCGTCACTAATTCCAGCTTTATCAGTTAATGCCAAAATAGTGCCTGATGAGTCGAATAGGCTGACAATCATTATTGAAAAAATAACGCCCATAATACCAATATTAAGTGAGCCTGCTAGATCAACATGACCAACAACGCTGGTAACACTTGGTGGCATAGATACAATACCTTGGTAACTGATATTAGGATCGAGCCATAGTGCTAATACAGTTACAACTAAAATCGAAATTAATACTGCTGCATGAAAGTTACGAGCCGCTAAAATAATAATAATGAAAAAACCAAGCGAACCCAATAACACTTTAAGCGATAAGATATTGCCCATGGTTAGTAGTGTCGCAGGTGAGGCAATCACAATCCCCATGTTTTGAAATCCCATAAAAGCAATAAATAGCCCGATACCGGCACTAATACCTACACGTAAGCATTGTGGAATGTGTTCAATTAACCAGTGACGAACTTTAAATAGTGATAATGCAAAAAAGACTAATGACCCCCAAAATATGGCTCCCATACCGACTTGCCAAGAGTAGCCCATTGCACCACAGACGCCATAAGCAAAGAAGACGTTCAGCCCCATTGCCGGTGCAAGTGCTATTGGTAAGTTAGCAAATAAGCCCATTAAAATCGTTGCCAATGCAGTAATTACACAAGTTAGTACAAATACCGCAGATTTATCCATGCCAGTTGCAGATAGAATCGATGGATTAACAAAGATGATATAGACCATTGTGAGGAAGGTGGTACATCCTGCAATAATTTCAGTACCAGCGGTTGTTTTTTTTTCTTTCAATTGAAACAGTTTCTCGAATATTGAATGCATAAGTTAAGGCCTAATTTTGGTTAATAGAATGAATGAGTGTTACCTATTTTTTACCAAAAGAAAGGTAAAAATAAAAAATAGAAAAGATGAAGAACTAGGCTCTACATCTTCAAATAAACAGAAATTTTACTGCGATATTATTGCTAGTTATTTATTTTGGTCAAGCGCTATTGTAATTAATATAGCGCTTAGGTATAAACTAAGTCGAAGCAAACTCCTGCTTGTTTAGCACAATTTTTACTTTCAAAATTCTGTGGCTTTCTATTTCTGCTACTTCAAATAAATAATCGCCGATTTGTAATGTTTCACCAACATTAAGTAAATGCTGGGCTTTTTCCATTAATAATCCTGCTAAGGTGTGATATTCACGTTTATCATCAATGGGAATAGGTACAAAACGGATAAGTTCTTCAACCGGAATATAGCCATTAGCGATCCAGCTGTTATCATCTAGACATTGAATATCGTGTTTGGCGTCAATTTCCTCTTCTTCGGTCGGGAAATCACCAGCAATAGTTTCGATAATATCTGTCACCGAAACAACCCCTTGCATTGAGCCAAATTCGTCGACCACAAAAGCAAAATGGGTTTTGGCTTTTTTAAATTGATCTAGTGCAACTAGTAACGATACGGTCTCAGGGAAGATCAGCGGTTGTTTGATAAGCGAGTGAATATCGATGGGCTCTTTACTTTGTAGTATATCTTTTAATAGGTCATTAACTTGGATGATTCCTAGTGGCTCATCAATTGAAACATTATCGGTAACGACTAAACGTGAATGAGGATTTTCAAAAATCTCTTTAATAATAACCTCACGGTCATCATTGATATTGACCATATCAACGTCAAGTCGAGATGTCATTATACTGCTGACTGAACGTTGGGCTAGCCCTAGTACTCGTTCAACCATACTTAATTCTTGATGATTAAACACCGATACTTTTTTATTTTCATCAGACATGACGTCGATAGTGTTAGTATCAGTATCTTCTTCGGCATCACCTTTAAGTAAGTGTAAAATGGCTTCGGCGGTACGTTCGCGTAATGGCTTTTTATTTAAGGCCTTGCGACGATTAAAAATAGCCAGTTGATTGAAAAACTCAATCATGATTGAGAAGCCAATAGCCGCGTATAAGTAGCCTTTTGGAATCATAAAATCAAACCCTTCGGCAACGAGGCTAAAACCGATCATCAATAAAAAACTTAAACAAAGAATGACAATGGTTGGATGAGCGTTGACAAAATTAGCCAGTGGCTTACTTGCAACCATCATAATGGCAATGGCAATACACACGGCAATAATCATCACAGGAATATGTTCAACCATTCCCACCGCAGTAATCACTGAATCAAGCGAGAATACAGCATCAAGTACAACTATTTGCGCCACAACAGTCCAAAAGTGAGAGGTTTTTTTGGGTTTTCCGTCTTCTTGCGATGCACCTTCAAGACGTTCGTTGAGCTCCATGGTGGCTTTAAATAATAAAAATATCCCACCGATTAACATAATCAGTTGGCGTGCATTAAAGCTGATTCCAGATATCGTAAATAGTGGTGTGGTGAGTGTAACTAACCAACCTGTGAACATTAGTAGCAATATTCGCGTAATTAATGCGAAAGCAAGGCCAGTAATGCGCGCTTTATCTCGTTGGTTGGGAGGAAGTTTCTCGGCAAGGATGGCAATAAAAACAATGTTATCAATACCAAGGACGATTTCAAGTACAACCAGAGTGGATAAACCAATCCAGATTGTAGGATCCATGATCCATTCCATATGTCAGGTGATTACCTCTAATAAATACAGCACATGCTGTGTTGTAATTCTGTCTGTAATTAACTAAATAATCAATAAAATATTTATAAAAATTGTGTATTTTGTCAAAAACTTTCAGTTAATTGTTTGTTTTAATATAAAATCAACTTCGCCAAAAAGCTGGCGTGAATAAAACCAGCAAGGTAAATATTTCTAATCGACCAAATAACATATCGACAACCATGACCCATTTAACAACATCACTTACGCTAGCAAAATTATCGCTTACATTACCAAGCCCGACGCCTAAGTTATTGAGTGATGATGCAACAATATAAAAAGAATCAGTAGCATCAATGCCCGTCGCCATAATAATAAATAAGCTGACTAAAAAGACTAATGCATAGGCAGAAAAGAATCCCCAAACTGCTTCAATAATACGTTCCGAAACAACACGATTATTTAATTTTAATGTATAAATCGCATTCGGATGAATAAGGCGCTTTAATTCACGCGATCCCTGCATAAACAAAAGTAAAACTCGCACCACTTTTAAACCGCCGCCAGTTGAACCAGCACATCCACCAATAAATGACGCGCATAGTAAAAAAATGGGTAATGATGATGGCCATGTATTGATATCATCTACGGTAAAACCAACAGTTGCAGAGATAGATACAACTTGTAGCACTATTTTATCTATGCTGAGTTTTCGCTCTGGTTGATAAACATAAATGCCAAATACACAAATGATAATTAAAACGGCTAAAATAAAAATAAAAGTTCTAAACTCTTGATCTCGCCAGTAAACCTTAATTGAAAACCCACTTAATGCGGCAAAATGTAGTGCAAAGTTACAACCCGATAAGATTAAAAAGAGGGTGATAATGTAGTTGATTGTGGGGCTATTAAAGTAAGCAAGATTATCATCGTGAGTTGAAAATCCACCCATTGAAATGGTTGAAAAGCTATGTGAAATCGCATCAAAAACATTCATACCTGCAAACCATAAGCAGATCGCACAAAGCGTAGTAAGAAAAATATAAATTGACCAGAGTGTTTTTGCAGTTTCGGCAATGCGTGGGCGCATTTTGCTGTCTTTTTGTGGACCGGGGATTTCAGCCCGATAAAGTTGCATACCCCCAACGCCCAATAATGGCAAGATGGCAACAGCAAGTACGATAATACCCATACCACCAAGCCATTGCAGTAATTGACGATAAAATAGTAAAGCCTTAGGAAGGTGTTCTAATTTTACAATAGTTGTAGCACCTGTTGTGGTTAAGCTTGAAAATGATTCGAAAAATGCGGTAGTTAAATTTAAATTAATATGGGTATCAAAAATAAAAGGAAAAGCACCGATTGTACCTAAAACAACCCAAAATAGCACAACAATAAAGAAGCCTTCGCGAGTGGTTAGCTCATGACGTTGATGGCGATTAGGCAGCCACAAAAGGCATCCTAAAATTAGCGCGGCAAAAAACGAACGCACAAAAATTGCCCCTGCGCCGTCGCGATAAATTAATGCCACAAGTGCAGGTAATAGCATAAATGTCGACAGCAGGGCAATTAATAGTCCAACGATTCTAATGATTGAGCGCCAATGCATCATAGTATTAGTCTCTACTTAAATCCACGTGATGCTTTGATAAGATCATAAGCAGCTTGGATTTCTTGTGCCCGTTTTTTGGCAGCTTCAAGCATCTCTTTTGGTAGACCTTTTGATACTAGTTTATCTGGATGGTGTTCGTTCATTAATTTTCGATAAGCTCTTTTGATTTCTGAGATCTCCGCAGACGAGTCAATACCCAAAATTTTGTAAGCATTTTGCAGATCTGCTTGTGTTGAGCGGCCTTGATAACCGCCATAATGATTACTACGTTGATATTGATCTCGCTGATTTTGTTCATTGTGATAACTATTCTGACGAAAATGGTAACTACCCATCATCATTTGAATATATATCGCCATTTGTTGACGTGGAATATTAAATTCTTCAGCCACAACAAAAAGAATTTGTTGCTCTTTTTCATCTAAAATCCCATCAACTAATGCCGCTTGAATCAGTTGTTCACAAAAAATATTTAATACATTTCGTCGATAACGATATTGTGCATATAGTTCCGCTAAACGTGATCGGAGTGGGTAATCACTTGCTTTGCCTCGGTTAAATGAGTCTTGTGCTAGTTTTCGGCTATTTCGATCCAGTTGTAATCTGTCCATAAATTGGCTAGCCAGATTAATATCATCTTGAGTGACAACACCTTTTGCTTTACTTAAATGACCAAGGACTTCAAAAACGACCGTTAAGTAAAGTTCTGGGTTTGCTTTGGTTTTTTGTTCGGTCAATTTATTGCAAAATGCTTGGTAAAGCATTGGACCAATAAATAGCCCAAGCATAAACCCCCATCCTGTTTTTAATACACTGCTTAAAACAAAGCCTGTAATTATTGCCCAAATAAAAGACATATTATTCGTTCACCTCAATTTGATCTATCTTTTGCAAACCTCGTGGTAATGAAGTGCCTTTACGTGCTCGTTCTGCTTTAAATTTTTGTAAATCAGCAGGATATAGCGTAAGTTTGCGTTTACCAACATATAAAGTTACCGCTGTTTCTGGGGTAATTAGCATCATATAAGAAAGATTATCATCTGTACCAGATAGCGACACAATTTTATTTCCTTTACCTTTGGCAAGTTCAGGTAAATCTTTGACAGGGAAGATGAGCATTCGACCGGCTTTAGTGATCGATAACAATAAGCTATCTTCTGATGGGATTTCAATTGGTGCAAGGATTGTTGCATCTTTAGGTAAATTGATAATTGCCTTACCATTGCGGTTACGAGCAATTAAATCACTAAATTGACAAATAAAGCCATACCCTGCACTTGAAGCCAGCAAGAATTTTTGATTATCATTTTGCGACATCAAAACATGTTCAACCGTTGCGCCTGCCGGTAGTGCTAGTTTACCGGTTAATGGCTCTCCTTGGCTACGGGCAGATGGTAGGGTATTAGGCTCTATAGCATAACTACGACCTGTTGAGTCGATAAAGATAACTGGCTGATTGCTTTTTCCTTTTGCGGCAGCTTTAAAGCTATCACCCGCTTTATAGCTTAAACCTGTAGCATCAATATCATGACCTTTAGCTGTTCTAACCCAGCCCATTTCAGACAAAATCACGGTAACAGGTTCTGATGGTGTTAACTCTTGTTCACTAATGGCTTTAGCTTCACTGCGTTCAACGATCGGAGAACGACGCTCATCACCATATTTTTCAGCATCTTCTTGTAGCTCTTTTTTAATTAAATTACTCAGTTTTTTCGGTGAAGATAATAATGCTTGCAAGTGATCGCGCTCTTTTGCAAGCTCACTTTGTTCACCTTTGATACGCATTTCTTCAAGTTTGGCTAAATGACGGAGTTTTAACTCTAAAATTGCTTCGGCTTGAATATCGGTTAATGCAAAACGGCCAATTAACTCCTGTTTAGGTTCATCTTCATTACGTATAATATCGATAACTTCATCAATATTTAAAAATGCAATTAATAAACCATCAAGGATATGCAGTCGTTTTAATATTTTATCTAATCGATAATTTAAGCGGCGCGTGACGGTATTTTTGCGATACTCTAGCCACTCGGTTAAAATCTCGACTAATCCTTTTACTGATGGGCGATTATCCAGCCCGATCATATTCATATTGACGCGATAGCTTTTTTCGAGATCGGTTGTTGCAAATAAATGATTCATGACTTGCTCTAAATCGACTCGATTTGAACGCGGCACAATCACTAAACGAGTTGGATTTTCGTGATCAGACTCATCACGTAAATCTTCAATTAAAGGCAGTTTTTTAGCGCGCATTTGTGAAGCGATTTGCTCTAAAATTTTAGCACCTGAAACTTGATGAGGAAGGTCGGTGATGACAATGTCACCGTCTTCTTTTTTCCATACGGCACGCATACGAATAGATCCACGACCTGTTTTGTAGATTTTTTCGATATCGTCACGAGGTGTGATAATTTCAGCCTCGGTAGGGAAGTCAGGCCCTTGTATGTGAGCCATTACTTCGCTTAATGTCGCGTTTGGGTTATCAGCAAGCATAATTGCCGCATTTGCCACTTCACGGATATTATGGGGTGGAATATCTGTTGCCATACCAACCGCAATCCCCGTTGTACCATTTAATAAAATATTTGGCAGTCTGGCTGGTAGCATTTTAGGCTCTTGCAACGTACCATCAAAGTTTGGCGTATAATCAACCGTACCTTGCCCTAATTCACCTAATAATAATTCAGCATATTTTGATAAGCGTGATTCAGTATAACGCATAGCAGCAAATGATTTAGGATCATCCGGCGCCCCCCAGTTACCTTGCCCATCAACTAAAGGGTAACGATAAGAAAATGGCTGAGCCATCAACACCATAGCTTCGTAACAGGCGCTATCACCATGAGGATGATATTTACCAAGTACATCACCCACGGTACGGGCTGATTTTTTGAATTTAGCTTGAGCATTAAGCCCTAATTCTGACATAGCATAAACAATGCGCCGTTGCACAGGCTTTAAGCCATCACCAATAAATGGTAGCGCACGATCCATAATGACATACATTGAGTAGTTTAAATAGGCACTTTCGGTAAAGGTGCGTAGTGATTGGACTTCTACTCCATCATGAGTTATCTCACTCATTATTGTTCCTCTAAATCATTCTGTTTATTAGACATCAAGTTCAACTTGATCGCCTTTTTCTTGTAACCATTCGCGGCGATCTTCTGAGCGTTTTTTAGCAAGTAGCATATCCATTAGTGCCATCGTTTGTTCGGCATCATCAAGGGATAATTGCACTAAACGGCGAGTATTCGGATCCATTGTTGTTTCACGTAATTGCAATGGATTCATTTCGCCTAGACCTTTAAAGCGTTGTACATTCGGTTTGCCTTTTTTACGTTTTAGCTGCTCTAAAATGCCTTCTTTTTCTTCTTCATCTAGGGCGTAATGCACCTCTTTACCTAAATCGATACGATAAAGAGGAGGCATTGCAACAAACACATGACCATGCTCAACCATCGCACGAAAGTGACGAACAAATAACGCACAAAGTAAAGTGGCAATATGTAGTCCATCAGAATCGGCATCGGCTAAAATACAGATCTTACCATAACGTAATTGGCTCAAATCATCACTATCCGGATCGATACCGATAGCAACCGAAATATCATGAATTTCTTGTGATCCAAGCACCTCGTCAGATGACACTTCCCAAGTATTTAAAATCTTACCTTTAAGTGGCATGATGGCTTGAAATTCACGGTCTCGAGCCTGTTTAGCTGAACCGCCAGCCGAGTCCCCTTCCACTAAAAAAAGCTCAGTACGGCTTAAATCTTGTGATGAGCAATCAGCCAGCTTACCCGGTAGTGCAGGACCACTGGTTAGTTTTTTACGGATGACTTTTTTTGAGGCTTTTAAGCGTTTTTGCGCGCTTGAAATCACCATTTCGGCCAGTAATTCGGCTAATTGAACATGTTGATTTAACCAAAGGCTAAATGCATCTTTCACAATTGCCGACACAAATGCCGCACTCTGGCGTGATGATAATCGCTCTTTGGTTTGACCTGCAAATTGTGGCTCTTGCATTTTGACTGAAATAACATAAGCACAGCGTTCCCAAATATCATCAGCCGTTAATTTTAAGCCACGCGGCAACAAATTACGAAACTCACAAAACTCACGCATGGCATCTAACAAGCCTTGACGTAAACCATTAACATGTGTACCACCTTGAATTGTTGGAATTAAATTAACGTAACTTTCGGTTAATAGCTCACCGCCTTCTGGCATCCAAAGTAACGCCCATTCAACCGCTTCGGTTTCGCCAATGTGGCTACCAGTAAACGGGATTTCGGGTAGTAGTGAATAACCACTTACCGACTCCATCAAATAGTCTTTTAATCCATCTTGATAGCACCAGCGTTGTTCGGTATTGTTGATTTTATCTTTAAAGGTAATTTCAAGACCGGGACAAAGAACCGCTTTGGCTTTAAGTAGATGTGACAAGCGAGGCACTGAAAATCGAGGTGAATCAAAATATTTTTCGTCTGGCCAAAAATGCACTTTGGTACCCGTATTACGGCGCCCACATGTACCAGTGATGTGTAAATCTTCGACTTTGTTGCCATTTTCAAAGGCCATTTCGTACACTTGTCCATCACGATGAACAGTGACTTCAACACGTTTTGATAACGCATTTACTACCGAAATACCCACACCATGCAAACCGCCAGAGAACTGGTAATTCTTGTTCGAAAACTTACCCCCTGCATGCAAACGGCAAAGCAATAGCTCAATTGCAGGCACGCCTTCTTCTGGGTGAATATCAACAGGCATGCCGCGCCCATCGTCAATCACTTCAAGTGAGTTGTCTTCATAAAGTGTCACCTTAATTTGACGAGCATGGCCAGCAATAGCTTCATCGACACTATTATCAATGACTTCTTGGCCCAAATGGTTTGGGCGAGTAGTATCGGTGTACATACCTGGACGGTGACGAACAGGATCAAGCCCTTTTAAAACTTCAATATCAACGGCATTATAAGTAGATTGCGACATAGTTTTTCTATCTATTCGAATAAATGACAGTTATTATACCAACCTTTGCACAATAAGACCAAGGTCAATGGCGCCGGCGTTTAAGTTAAACTCATAAATCCAACTTATCGTATTGGTTAGAAAAGATAATTTACTTTTTAAGATTTTTTATCGTAATTTTAGTACGATGATAAGAAAATCCCGTATAAAAATAAGGGAATTAAATGAGCAAGTCAAAAGATACAAATATAATAAGTCAGGGTGATTTTTTACAAAAATCGTCAACTATTGACGGTGTAGCAGCATTAACTAGCAATATGCAATTACCTTTTGCCTATGTAGAGCCGAATAGCGATGTTAATAATAAAACCCTTGTTAACCCTACTGATAAAGAACAGATTTATTATAGTGCTTGTTTAGTTAACTGCGGTAGCCGTTGTCCTTTAAAGGTTCATGTAAAAAACGATATTATCACTAAAATATCTTCAGAAGATGGCATTAATGACCCGATTTTTGGACAACACCAAATTCGCCCATGTTTACGTGGACGTTCCGTTCGTTGGCGCACTTACGATCCAGAGCGCTTAAAATACCCAATGTTAAGAATAGGCAAACGTGGCGAAGGCAAATTTAAACGCATTTCGTGGAGCGAGGCGATTGATTTATTAGCTGAAAAGCTCAAACATACGATTGATAACTATGGTAACGAAGCGATTTATTATCAATATGGATCGGGCACGACTGGTGCTAACATTTCTGGGCGCAATGCGTGTAAGCGTTTCTTAAGCTGCATTGGTGGCTTTCTTAATTATCATGGTGACTATTCAAGTGGGCAGATTTCGGCCATTCGACCTTATATTTATGGTAATGCTAAGGAGTCATTGCTTGATCAAATCAAGCACTCTGATTTAGTTGTCATGTTTGGACATAACATTGCTGAAACCCGAATGTCAGGTGGTGGACAAGTTACCGAGCTTTTTCATGCATTAGAACAAAGCAAAGCACGGGTGATTATTATTGACCCACGTCGAAGTGAAAGTGTGGTGGCTTATCATGCTGATTGGATTCCGATTATTCCCGGAACTGACGCGGCGCTTGTTGCGGCAATAGGATATGCATTACTTGAACAAGATCGTATTGATGATGCCATGCTTAGCCAATATTGTGTTGGTTGGAATGCCGATACTCTACCAGACAGTGCCCCCCCTTTTAGCGATTATAAATCCTATATTTTAGGATTAGGTAATGACAGAACACCTAAAACACCTGAATGGGCGGCTAAAAAAACAGGCATTCCAGCCAAGCAGATCCGCAAACTGGCTATGGATATTGTGAATGCAAAAGCGGCTTGGATATCGCAAGGTTATGGTGTACAGCGTTGGCAAAATGGTGAACATACTGCTCGGGCAATTATGTTATTGCCAATTATCACTGGTCAATTTGGTAAACCGGGCACCAACATTGGCACATGGGGGGGAAGTATAACTTATCCTGTTCCAAGTTTAAGTATCCCCAACCCTATAAAAACCAGTATTCCTTTCTTTTTGTGGACAAAAGCAATTGACGATCCGTTAAGCTTAACGGCAAAAAATGCCTATTTACGTGGCAAAGATAAATTAGATGTTGGCATCAAATTTATCTGGAATTACGCCGGTAATGTTATTGGCAACCAGCATTCTGATCTGAATCGTACTCATCAAATCCTACAGGATGAGTCTAAATGTGAATTTATTCTTGTTTGGGATACGCATATGACCGCATCGGCAAAATATGCGGACTTAGTTCTGCCCGATGTCTCATCGGTTGAAAGTAACGATTTGATTAATAACTCTTACTCATCGGGTGCTTATCACTACATCATCCGCATGCAACGGGCAATAAAACCACTTTGGGAAAACCGTCCAGCTTATGAGGTATTAACGCAATTATCTGAAAAAATGGGTATAAAAGACAAATTCACTGAAGGGCGAACGCAAGAAGATTGGATAGCTTATTGCTATGAAAAACTGCGTAAAAGCCAATCTCATTTACCGCCTTTTGCTAATACTGATGGTATGGGCGTTATTGATCGTAAGCTGGCTGATAGCGATACGCAAATTGGGTTAAAAGCTTTTCGAGACGATCCAATTAAAAACCCATTAAACACCCCATCAGGAAAAATAGAAATCTATTCAGAAGCATTAGCCACCATCGCCAACGAATGGGAACTTGCTCCAGACGATGTCCTTTATCCTATTCCAGCCTACCTACCCGCAATTGAAGGCAGTGAAGATAAACCCAAACGCAAAAAATACCCGCTACAACTGATTGGCTTTCATACCAAAGGGCAATGCCATTCCAGTTACAGTAATTTACCACAACTGCGCGAAGCGGTTGTTAACAGTATTTGGATTAATCCATTTGATGCCGAGCAAAGACAAATAAAACATGGTCAGTTAGTTGAGGTTTACAATGATCGAGGTCGGCTCCGTATTCCAGCTAAAGTCACACCAAGGATATTACCGGGTGTGATTGCTATTCCGCAAGGAATGTGGGCAAAAACTAATGCGGCCGGGATTGATATTGGCGGTTGTATTAATCGCTTAACATCATTGCGTCCAACGGTGCTTGCAAAAGCCAATCCACAACATACTAATCTGGTTGAAGTCAAACCATTATTGACTATGTGTTGAGTATCATAAATTAAAGAACGGATAATAAAAATGCAATATGGATTTTATATTGACTCTTCAAAATGCACCGGTTGCAAAACCTGCCAAATCAGTTGTAAAGATGAAAAAGATAATGCATTAGGCGTTAATTTTCGCCGTGTTTATGAGTATGGCGGAGGTACTTGGCAGCAAGTTGATGGTATGTGGCAAAACGATACTTTTACCTACTATTTATCCATATCATGTAATCATTGCCAAGAGCCTGCTTGTGTACAAGGTTGCCCAACGGGAGCAATGCATAAACGCTCACAAGATGGTTTAGTGGTTGTTAATCAAGATATTTGTATTGGTTGCCGACGTTGTGAAACCCATTGTCCTTATGGCGCACCGCAATTTGATCATCAAAAACAGGTTATGTCAAAATGTGATGGTTGTTATGAACGTGTTGAACAAGGACTCAAACCTGTTTGTGTCGACTCCTGTCCGCAAAGAGCTTTAGACTTTGACGAAATCGAAAAACTTCGCCAGCGACATGGCAATGAGCGGAACATTGCTCCACTACCAAACGAAAATCTAACTAAACCCAACATTGTTATCAAACCCCATCCCCAAGCGAAAGTCTCGGACGATACATTGGGGAAAATACTCAACCCCGAAGAGGTCTAACGTGCACAAATTACCACTGTTTTTTTACCGTATTTGGGCGGTTATCTACTGGTATGATTAGGAAGGCTATTTTATTTAATGGCATCCCAAATCAGTACTATCTATTTATAGTTAGGTAGCGATTTAATGAAAAATAATGAAGCAATGCATCTAGATAAACTTACATCCACCATTTTGGCAAAACTATTTGGTGCCTTTTTTTATTATCCACCTGATCACCAAACGGTTAAACCGCTCATTGATACTTTATTTCAGCTTGAGCATATTGTTGATTGGCAAAATGCCGTGCTTATTGGTGAACAGTGCCAAATAATCGCTACTCAAATCAACAACCCAGAACTTAATTACCAATTTTCACTATTATTTGAAGGGCAGGGTGCTATGTCCGCTCCTCCTTGGGGATCGGTCTATTTAGATCAAGAGCAGCTATTAATGGGCGAATCACAAGAACGCTATCGCCAATTCTTACAACAACAAGGTTTAACACTTAATACCGGCATCAACGAACCCGAAGACCAATTTGGATTAATGCTAATGGCCTATGCCATATTGCAAGAAAAGAACAATCCCAAAGCTGCAAAACAGTTAATGGATGAACACTTATTGATTTGGTCTTCAGCCTATTTAAAAAAGTTAAAGCAAAATGAGATAAGCCCATTTTATCGAGCATTAGCTGTGATTGTGGAACAGTATTTATTCATGATCTAACTTTTTCCCTTATTGTGCTTTGTCTTACCACCTTTGCAGAGGATAGTGTACATTGCAGCTTTTAAGTAACAAGGTATAATCCACCTATTATTTCAAATAGCAAAAAACATTTATGTTAGCTTATATACAACTAATGCGGTTAGACAAACCCATCGGCACCTTACTACTACTTTGGCCAACGCTTTGGGCGATATGGTTGACAGGTGAGCCCTATACCTATATTACCCTCATTTTTATTTTAGGGGTATTTACCATGCGAGCAGCAGGGTGTGTTGTCAACGATTATGCCGATCGCCATTTTGATGCACACGTCGAACGCACAAAAAACCGCCCACTCGCGCGGGGTGCATTGACCGAAAAAAATGCACTATGGACCTTATTTACTCTATTACTCATTGCGCTTTGCCTATTGCTCATCTTAAATAAACTATCATGGCTTATTGCAATCATAGCCTTATTAACAGCAATGATTTACCCCTTTATGAAGCGCTACACGCACTTACCGCAAGTCACATTAGGCATTGCCTTTAGCTGGGGTATTCCTATGGCATATGCCGCCATTATAGAGCAATTCCCCCTCACATGTTGGTTACTTTGCTTGGCTAATATTTGTTGGACAATTGCTTATGATACGGAATATGCGATGGTGGATCGTAACGACGATATCAAAATAGGCATAAAATCCACCGCCATTTTATTTGGGCAGTACGATAAGTTAATTATAGGGGTATTGCAGGCGTTTACCATGATTGGCCTATTGATGGTTGGCGTCATCAACCAATTGTCGTTGGTTTTTTATATTGCTTTGCTTGTTGTTGTTATGATATTTATTTACCAACAATGGTTAATAAAAAATCGAGATCGGAAACGTTGTTTTCGAGCTTTTTTAAATAATAATTATGTTGGGATTGTTGTGTTTTTGGGGTTGTTTTTTTGTTAAAAAATCTCTTAAAAAACGTGACCAAAAAACTTCAATAAAATCAATGTCTTTCCTGACTGATTTTTGAGCGGGAAATCAGGCCTTTTTTGTTTTGGTGAATAGAATAAATTAGGTGCGCAGGTTTCGGACGTTTTGGCCTTTGGTGGACAAAATAGCTATCGTGACCACGTCCGAGCAAAGGGAATTAAAGCGAATTCCCTTTGCAATCCCACGCTTTGGCTGCAGAATATGGCCTGCGGCTACGCTACTCGTATCATCCTGATACTCGCCTCTTCGAGGCCACCTTCGCTATGCTCAGGTGTTCAAATTTGTTCCAGACAAATTTGTCCGCCGGCGCTCGGTCTTAACGCACCGTTTGTGGACGCGTTCCAGACGCACCACAAACTCGCCAAACATCCCTGTTTGGCGTGCTGACCTCGCTCTGTTGTCGGCACATTCTGACGCCGGAATAAGACAAACAGCATAACCATCGTTTTTGAGATGAGTTATTGTGTTTTTATAAGGCGGTTTTTGTTAAAAAACAGCCAGAAAAAAACTTTAATAAAATCAATACCTTTTCTGACCGATTTATAGTGGAAAATCAAGCCTTTTTTTGTTTTGGTGAATAGAATAAATTAGGTGCGCAGGTTTCGGACGTTTTGACCTTTGGTGAACAAAATAACTATCGTGACCACGTCCGAGCAAAGGGAATTAAAGCGAATTCCCTTTTCAATCCCACGCTTTGGCTGCAGAATGTGGCCTGCGGCTACGCTACTCGTATCATCCTGATACTCGCCTCTTCGAGGCCATCTTCGCTTTGCTCAGATGTTCAAATTTGTTCGCCGGCGCTCGGTCTTAACGCACCGTTTGTGGACGCGCTCCAAGCGCACCACAAACTCGCTCTGTTGTCAGCACATTCTGACGCCGGAATAAGACAAACAACATAATCTTAGGTGTTTTTGGGTGAGTTTTTTTGTTAAAAAACAACGCAATTACCACCCAAAAATCGGTCAGGAAAGATATTGATTTTATTGAAGTTTTTATTTGACGGTTTTTAGCTAAAAACCACCACCCAACCCCCTCCTCCCAAAGCCCGCCAACACAAGCTGACTCATCCTTTAACAAAACTTTACAAATTTTTAACAAAAAAGGTGGCGCATTATTACTCACACGGTTATAATTTAATCGCTTTCAAAGCAAGGGAATGCTCGTTAGTCGAGCAGTTAGTTATAAAAAATATAAATAAAACAAAAAATTACTTGACAGGATGACCAAAATGCGTTACCATTTATGGCACATGGCACATGGCATGCCAAACCTACGCCCAAAATCTTTTTCAATATCACCGTAGTCTAAAACAGAGACAGTACTTATTTTCATCACCGAAGTCATTTCGCGTAGCGAAATCGGCGCCGTCATCGCGGTCTTTACCGCTGATATCCAAGAGGTTATTTAAACCGCCATTATTATCTAAATCGGCATTATTCTTTGCGCCATTGTTGTTATTGTCGTATACGCAGTGCTCTGTGGCATTAACGGCCCAGACATCAAAAGTCATTGAAGGAAGTGCGCCGTATTTAACGTTTGATGGTGGACAGACAAAGGCAACTAATACGGACACCTTCTTGGCAATCGAGTTGCCAGATGGAAGACGTATCAGTCAGTCAGCTAACACATCAAGTGCTACCAATCCGATAAGGTTACCTAGAGGTAATTATACATTTAATGATATTCATATGGTAATACCGTCGGGTGCAACCTCTATTAGTTTAAATAGTCTAATCAGCCAAGGGAAGTGGGGAGATGATGATGGGGATGGTCAGGGTACAAATGGTGTTACAGCATCAGGGCGTATAGATTTAACAATAAAGGATAAAAATGGCACTATCGTTAGTCGTAGTGATACATTAAGTCTATGTAAAGCGCCTTATAAGTTAACTTTAAGTAGTACAGGGGGGACTTTAGAGACTCGTTATGGTGTGCCAAGAGGTAGTCGATTTTACGGAGGGACGGCGGATTATTATATTACTTTGTCGTCACAGCCGGTTATTTGTTCGGTCAGGCCGAATTTGTTGTATGGTGGCACTACTGGCATCGATTCTTATGATAATCCTCGCTATGCAGGCCCATCTAACATATGGAGTCCTACTAAGGGCTTTTTAGTTCAGTCAACAAGTCCATCGTCTTACGACCGAAATTTTCCTACAACGGGTGCTGACGGATTGTATTTTGATTTGCTCATAGGTGGAATCGATGCAAGTCGGTTGAGTTGGACAGTTAACACAGGTGGTAGTATAAGGGCAGAGGTGAGTTGGAGACGGCCAAACCAAAGCGCATACAAAGATGAGTGGATTAGAGATAAATCAAGTTATGTAACACGGGTAACATTAAGGGGTCCAAGGGCGAGCGGTGCTCAAATAAATACAGGTAATCCTAGTAGACTTGCTGTACCAAGTTTGCCACAGACATTTGAGTTGGTGGGTAGGGATAGAGGTGGTAATGAGGTTCGTTATGGCTTTGTGTTGAGGCAGTGGTTCGTCAATCGGGGTCAAGATTGGTATGCTCAGTCTAGTTACATATCTTGGTGTAGTAGTTTGGGTTATCGTGCGCCACAGGTTAAGGATTTAACTAACGCGAAGTGTGGTGCTAATACTTATTTCCCATGTCGAAATGGCATAGATGGCGCCTTGCCTCATTCACCTAGTAATGATTATATGCGTCATATAGGTGCAGGTTTTTTCACTGAGTGGGGCTACATGTCCAATTACGCTGATGCGGGCTTCGTCGCCAACGACTACTGGACAAGCGACGCAACAGGTAGCAATGGGTTCTCTGTCTCCTCGGTCAACGGCGGCGCTGCCAGCAGCGGTGCTTCCCGTAGCTACTACGGTGTTTGCACCGCACCTTAGCTTTTATTTCTTATTCCTTAATCCTTGGGCCGCGGGGGCGGTTATGGTGCCTGAGAGGACAATCTAACAAAGAATAACGCCCCCGCGTCAGTTGGGGCATATTCCCTTAGGGTTGCGCTGTTGCGGCGAAGCCACAATCGC
>NZ_JBXSQH010000026.1:0-20964 GCF_057063525.1 Gilliamella sp. X-46
AAAGCGGATATTGAGGAATATATCCATTATTATAATCATAGAAGAATTAAATTAAGCTTGGACAAAAAGAGTCCTGTTCAATATCGGGAGTATTATTTTCCAGCAGCTTAGTTTTTTTGTACAACTTTTGGGGTGCAGTTCATTCGCTTTAATTCCCTAACTCGGACGTGGTCACTGTAGCTATTTTATCCACCCAAGGTCAAAACGTCCGAAACCTGCGCACCTAATTTATTCTATTCACCAAAACAAAAAAAAGGCTTGATTTTCCGCTCAAAAATCAGTCAGAAAAGGTATTGATTTTATTAAAGTTTTTATTTGGTGGTTTTTATTCAAAAACACCACCAAAACCATTCCCCAAAACATGCCACCAAAAGCTCAACCTTATCAACTTAGCAAAACTTTACAAATATTTAACAAAAAACTAGCGCATTATTAATCAATCGGTTATAATTTGAGCGCTTCCAAAGCAAGGAAAAGCTCATTAGTTGAGCGGATAATTATAAAAATTAAAATAAAACAATAAATTACTTGACAGGATTATCGAAATGCGCTACCATGCATGGCATCTGGCATCTGGCATCTGGCCTGCCAAACCTATGCCCTAAATCTTTTTCAATTTCACCGTAGTCTAAATCAGACACTGTTCTTATTTTCATCACCGAAGTTATCAAGCCCATCGCGCTTGGCGAGGTCGAGGTGCTTATTTTTTCTATCTAAATTATCAAACTTACTTAGATTATTTAGATTAACTAAATCATTGTTGTTCTTCGTGCCATTGTTTTTGTTGCCATATACACAGTGTTCTATGGCATTAACGGCGTCTACATCAAGGTATATTGAGGGTAGTGCGCCATATTTAACGTTCGACGGTGGTCAAACAAGGGCAACTTCAACGGATAGTTTATTGTTTATTAAGTTGCGGGATGGTACAAGGTACACACCGTCAACTAATCCATCAAGTGCTACAGATCCAATCAGATTACCTTATGCAGGAAGTACTTTGGGAGATATAGATATGGTAATTCCATCATCAGTGAATTCAGTGGATTTAAGTGATTTAATCACTAGATATAATTATTGGGGAGATGATGATGGAGATGGACAGGGAGCTAATGGAGTAACGACCACTGGGATTATATCGGTATCGTTTACGGATAAGGATGGCAATACTGTTAATCGTAGTGATGCATTGGATATATGTAAGGCTCCTTATAGGGTAACCTTAAGTAGTACTGATGGTTATTTACAAACAGAGTACGGGGTTCCAAATAGAGCCAGTTTTAATGGTCAGACGGTGACATATTATATCAATCCGTATGGTGTTACTGGTCCTGTTGTTTGTCACGCAAGGCCGAATCTTCGTTATGGCCACCTCGATTACGCCGGCCCATTTAACATATGGTCTAGTACAAAGGGTTTTTTAACTCAGTCAATAAGTTCATCATCTTATGACCAAAATTTTCCTACAACAGGTGCTGATGGGTTGTATTTTGATTTGGACATAGGTGGAGCTGATGGAAGTCAGTTGACGTGGTCTGTTGTCACGAATGGTAGTATAAGGGCAACGGTGAGTTGGATAAAGCCGTTAACAGGGACATTCACAGACCCATTTGGAAGTACTATCCGAGCCGATAATTGGATTACTGATAAATCTAGTTATGTAACACGGGTAACGTTAAGTGGTCCTAGGGCTGATAGCGCTCAGATAAGTTCAAATAGTCCTAGTCCTTTTAGTGTACTATCTTTGCCACAGAGGTTTGAGTTGGTCGGTAGGGATGGTCGAGGTCATGAGGTGAGGTATGGATTTGTGTTACAGAAGTGGTTTGTCCATCGGGGTAACAAACGGGATACCTTGTCTAACCAATCCACTTGGTGTAGAAGTTTGGGTTATCGTTTGCCACAGATCAAGGATTTAACTAACGCGATGTGTGGTGCGACTCCTGCTTTCCCATGTCGAAATGGCATAAATGGCGCCTTACCAACCTCATTTGATAATCGTTACCAGCGTCGAATAGGTTCTGAGTTTTTCACGGAGTGGGGCAGTGCGCGCAACTACGCTGATGTGGGCTTCGTCAACGACGTTTACTGGACAAGCGACACGTCAGGTAGCAATGGCTTCTATGTCAGCTCGAGCGGCGGCGGCGTCAGCTACTTCCTTGCCAGCTACAGCTACTATGCTGTTTGTACCACACCTTAGCTTTTATTTTTTAGTTCTTAATCCTTGGGCCTCGGGGGGGGATGGTGCAAATAGAGGACAATCTAATAAAGAATAAAGCCCCCGCGTAAGTTGGGCATTTTCCCTTAGGGTTGCGCTGTTGCGGCGAAGCCACAATCGCGCAGCCCTCCCGCCGCCAACGCTAAAAGCGTGGCTGGCGGTGGCTCAAGGGTAAAATTAAATAAACAGGGTCATGTAATGGAAATAGAACAAAAATTAGCATTAAGTGAAAATCCGATACATTAAATTAACTAACCCTACTCAATCAGCTTTTGTTCAACCCAAAATATTTAATGATTTAGTGTCATTATACCAATGCTATTGGCAAACGCATTGCCACTTACCTAAATCCTTTAAATTTACCACCGGTGAAGCGATATTGACCGAGCTAACTGAGGCAATTCGCTTTGCAGTATTATCTAATATAGTTGACCGAGATAACACAAAAGAATGTCAATCCGCCATAAAACAGTTGCAACATATTCGCGCCTCGTTAGATGTTATTAAAGGGTTATTGTGTGTAGGCTGGAAAATGATATCACACGGTGCTTTTGCTTCATTCAACCAATCCATCGACAACATCCAAAAACAGACCACTGGTTGGCAACATTGGTTTATGGCGCAGGTGAATGATGAGGATTTGAGTTAAAATAGATACCTAAACTTACATTGAAGGGTAATACTTCGAATGTTTGAGCTTAAAGTATACTTGTGTTTATAACCTTGATTAATTCGTTTAATTTTAACTAGTTTTATAACATTTTTAGCTTTAGATGTTCAGCTAAAATTCTTTATTCGAAGTTAATTTGTCCATATTTATGTGATTATACAAGTTACATAAAAGTAAGATGTAGATCACATTTTTCGTATTACAACTTGAAAAAAATATAAGTTATATATACCATCAACTCAATTAAGGCATGTTACTGATTTAATTCAGGCAGGACCAGAACAAAAACTTATTTCGATAAGTAGATTTTTGTTTTGGTCCTTTTTTTTTGGTCTTTTAAAAGTGAGTGTATATATGGATTATCAACATTTAGGTAAACAAATTTTAGAGTTAGTTGGGGGAAAAGATAATGTTAATTCCTTGACTCATTGCGCGACTCGCTTGCGATTTGATCTATTTGATAAAAGCATCGTTGATAGTGACGCAATTACTAAATTAACTGGTGTTATTAGTGTTGTTGATAGTGGTGGTCAGTTCCAAGTTGTGATTGGTAATGAGGTGCAACAAGTGTATCAAGCCATTAGTCAGAATGTATCTAATAAAGATCGTGGTACTCTGAGAGCAAAGAAAAAAGAGGGGATATTTTCATATATTATCAGCATCATTTCTACTTCATTTACACCAGTAATCCCTGCTTTAACTGGCGCAGGGATGATTAAAGCATTATTGGCTATTTGTAAGTTAATAGGTGTATTATCCCCAGATAGTCATACCTATTATTTGTTAGATATGCTGGCTGATGCGGCATTTTTCTTTATGCCTATTTTATTAGCTTATGGCGCTGCAAGTAAATTTGCATGTAATCCTATTTTAGCTATGACTATTGCTGGGGCACTATTACACCCAAACCTAGGAAAGCTAATGGCATTAAGCCAAGACGTTACTTTTATTGGGATCCCTGTTAAATTGGCAGATTATGCTGGTTCAGTATTACCAATCATTATTACTGTATGGGCGATGTCTTACATTGAGAAATTTGCCGAGAAATTTACTCCATCGATGGTAAAATTTTTTATCAAACCGATGCTTATTTTATTGATAGCTGGACCATTGGCATTAGTGGTTATCGGGCCATTTGGTATCTTACTAAATGATTTAGTTGCGCAAGGTGCAGGTTATATTAATCGTAAAGCTAGCTGGTTAATTCCGATGTTAATGGGCGGATTACAACCATTTTTAATTATCACAGGTACAGCGTGGGCAATGACACCAATTGCAACTGGACAGTTAAATCGTAATGGTTCTGAAATGATTAATGGCCCTGGTATGTTAGCATCTAATATAGCTCAAGGTGCGGCTACATTGTGTGTAGCAATCAAAACCAAAAATAAAAATTTAAAACAGCTTGGGTATTCTTCTGGTTTTACAGCATTACTTGGTATTACCGAACCGTCATTGTACGGAGTAACGTTAAAACTAAAACGACCATTAATTGCTTCAATGATTGGTGGTGGTATTGCAGGAATTTATGCCGGCATGTCAGGTTTGCTACGTTATGCTTTTGTATCACCTGGATTGGCTGGTTTACCTGCATTTATTGGTGATAACCCGATGAATATTGTCCATGCTTTAGTGACTTGTTTTATTGCGTTGGTGGTAACATTTATATTGACATGGTTTATGGGATTTGATGATCCTCTTGATGAGAATGATTCTGCAACTACTATTGATGCAGGGGAAAATTTACCATCCTCTAATAGTTCTGTTGCTCTTGATTTTAGCGATGTTACCTTAAGTAGTCCTTTAGCTGGAAAAGTGATTCCATTATCAGAAGTAAAAGATGATGTTTTTTCACAGAATTTGATTGGCGATGGTATTGCCATTGAACCTAGTCAAGGTAAAGTTATTGCACCAATTAGCGGTGAAGTTATAAGTTTGCTTGAATCAAAACATGCCATCGGTATAAAAAGCGATCAAGGTATTGAAATTTTGATCCATGTAGGGCTGGATACCGTTAAGTTGGGTGGTCAATTTTTTACTAATAAAGTGGTACAAGGTCAGAGGATTAATGTAGGTGATGAGTTAATTGAATTTGATCTAGAAGCCATTGATAAAGCAGGTTATATGACTACTACACCAGTAATTATCCTACATTCTGATAGTTATATTGTCGAAAATCTTAAAAAAACGATGGTAACAATAGGTGAAGATCTGTTGATAGTGAAAAAGTCAAACCAAGGGAATAATCATGATTTATAAAACTTTAAAACCTTTTCCGAAAGGTTTTTTATGGGGTGGTTCAACGTCTGCTTATCAGTTCGAAGGAGCATGGGATGAAGATGGCAAATCGCCATCAATTGTTGATATGTATTGTCATCCTCAAGACGTATCGGACTTTAAGGTCGCAAGCGATCATTATCATCATTATAAAGAAGATGTACGACTTTTTGCTGAGCTAGGCTTAAAGGCCTATCGTTTTTCGATTGCTTGGACACGTATTATTCCTGACGGCGTTGGTGAAGTTAATCCTGAAGGGTTAGCTTTTTATCATCATCTCATTGATGAACTTAATCGTTATGGTATTGAACCTATAGTAACTCTATATCATTTTGACTTACCATATAAATTGGAGAAACAAGGTGGATGGAGTGAACGCTCAACCATTGATGCTTTTGTGCGATATGCTGAGGTTTTGTTCCAAAATTTTGGTGAGAAAGTTAACTATTGGTTAACGATCAATGAACAAAATACCATGATCCTTCATCCGGGAGCAATTGGTGTTCCAGAAAATGGCAAATTACCAAGTAAGAAGACTCTCTATCAACAGAGCCACCATATGTTTATTGCTCAAGCTAGGGCTATGCAGTTATGCCATAATCTTTGTCCAAATGCGAAAATTGGGCCAGCATTAAATATTACCTCAATGTATGCAGAAACTTGCCGACCTGAAGATGCAATTGCTGCTCATAATTGGGAAACCATCCGTTGTTGGAGCTTTCTCGATATTGCTGTTTTAGGTCGCTATAATGCTTTATTTTTAAGTTATTTAAATGATAGAGGGATCTGTCCAACCATTTTGGATGAGGATCTGGTTGTATTAAAAAATGCACAGCCTGATTTTATTGCTATAAATTATTATTCAACTGCGACGATTGCAGCTAGTAAAGGGAATGCTACCGATATATCTGCAAGAGCAGGAGATCAGCAAATTATGCTTGGTGAACAAGGAGTGTATCGAGCAGCGGATAATCCTTTTGTTGATAAAACTGCTTATGGGTGGGTAATTGATCCTATCGGTCTACGTTTAACTTTAAGGAAAGTTTATGAGCGCTATAATTTACCAATTTTAATTACCGAAAATGGTATTGGCGCCCCAGATCAACTTAATGCAGATAATACCGTTAACGATGATTATCGTATTGATTTCATTAGTAAACACGTTACTCAGATGCAATTAGCTATTACTGATGGAGTTGAACTAATCGGTTATTGCCCATGGTCAGTGATCGATGTGGTCAGTACTCACCAAGGTTATGGTAAGCGTTATGGATTTATTTATGTTAATCGTGGTGAATTTGATTTAAAAGATCTGAAACGTATCAAGAAAAAAAGTTATTACTGGTATCAACAATTAATTAATGCTAACGGTCGGTTAGATAAATTGATGTAATGCTTATGATCACATTTAGAGTGGATAAAATTTTAAATAATAGCCTCGTATTATCGAAAAATAGCGATAATAATGAAGTGATCTTGATGGGAAAGGGGATCGGATTTAATGCTAAGGTAGGAGATTATATCTCCTCTGATTGGATCGAAAAATGTTTTGTTTTGCAACAAATAACAGGAATTCAAGGTTATCTTAAATTAATTGAGTCACTACCTGATGATTATATTGAGTTAACAAGATTTTTGTTAGACTACGCAAGTAAAACATTAAACACAAACTTTAGAGAAACGCTCTTTTTTACCTTGTTGGATCATCTTAGTTACGCTATTGAACGGTATTATTCAGGAGTGATTATTCAAAATCGGCTACTACATGAAGTAAAAAGTTTTTATCCAAATGAGTTTAAAGTTGCAGAGTATGGAATAACCTATATCAATGAGCAGCTCAATATCGCTTTACCAGAGGAAGAAGCGGGCAATATAGCTTTTCATTTAGTTAATGGGCAATCACATCAACAAACTATGCAAAATACTTTATTATCCGTTAAAATCTTGAAAGATATTTTCAATATTATTCAATTTAATTTTGCAATTGAAATAAACAAGCAGTCATTAAACTATTCACGTTTTTTAACTCATATGCAGTTTTTTATTCAGCGTATTTTTGAACAACAACAGCTACATTCTGATAATGATTTTATTTTTCGACAAGTAATTGAGCAATATCCAGATGAGTTTAAATGTGCTCATGCTATCAAAAAATATTTAATTAATCAGCTTAATATCACGATATCGAATGAAGAAATTCTTTATTTGATATTGCATATTATTCGTATTGTGCACTAAATACAATCAAGTCAAATTAATCTATCTTAAGTATAATCACATACTTCAAAATAGCGAAAATCTCTCGGCTTTATTGCTATTTATATTCGCTAATAGTGTAATTATGTTCTTGACGCTTTAATGCCATATTAATTAAATCAATATAGTAGTTAAGCCGTTTATTTTCTATTGATAAACTAAATGCTCCCAAATAAAAACCTAATATAAGAGAAAATAGTGCCCATGATAAGAAATCCCCAAAACTATAATTTTGACCAAATATTTTTGAAAAAATAGTTAAAAGATCTAATGTTTTTTTATCATAAGAATAGAAAAAACCAAATAAAAATATAATAGTAACATTTTGTCCAACACAAAGACTATTTTTCGATTTATTGCTATTGATTTTTAGCTGAATATGATCTTTTGAATCTTCTAAAGTTTTTTTATCATAATTACTGAGTGTTTTTATTATTTCATCATTTTTTTTTACAGTTTTTATAAGCTGATTTTGAGACTCTTTTGTGAAGTTCTTAAGATGAAGTATTGCTGGAATTATTTGAAGCAGCATTCCAAAAATTAAGCTGAATAGTGGAATAATCTCTAAATATAATACAAATAATTTCAGCTCTTCTAAAGGATAAATAAATTTGTAGAATAACGCTAATATAAATATAAATGCATATAGCCCTAAACCTATTCTTATTAAGATATCTGAATATTTTTCTAGTTGACTTTTTAAGGCAATACTATTTTTGCTTTTCTTATGTAAATCACATGTACCTAAATAGTTAAGTAGTTCGCTTATTTTTTCCATTTTATTTCCTTTTAATAATTATTTTTATCAAAGTAATAAAGTAAAATATGGTATGTATTATATCTCTTGGTTCGAATGTTGCTGTTAGATGAAACTATCCCAAGTCAACTTCAACTCGTTCCTAAAACAATTATCCTTAAAACGTGTTGAAAAATGTATCGGGATATCGTGTTCATTATTATGAAAATTGGCGCTTATTTTTTGTCCAAGTAAGCTTGATTTTAGCAACCTTATTCAGTTGCAACGGTAAAACGTTGCTTAATATGCTTAGCTTTTTCTGCCTCATCAATCATGGCAATTGCATAATCGGCATAACTGATTTGGCTTTTTCGTTGGCTGTTAAATAACACCTCTTCACCACCCAAGATATAATGACCAGTTCTTTCCCCGTCAGCGTTAAACTCAATGGCTGGGCTTAAATAAGTCCATTGCACATCATCGCACGTTCTAAGCGCATCAAGTGCTTTGGCCATATTGGTGGCTAATGGTTTAAATGCCTCAGGAAAATCAGGTGAATCAACCAAACGCAGTGAATGCTGAGGATTAACATATAAACTGCCTGCTCCCCCAACCACTAATAGGCGATTTGTTTTACCGATTAATATATCGGTTAAATGCTTTAAACTGGTTTGATGTAACGGCAGTGATTCCAGTGCCCAAGTACCAAATGCATCGATAATCACATCAAAGGGTTTTAAATCAGTATAGGTTAATTCAAACAGATCTTTAATCATCACGGTTGCTTTTGGATCGAGCTGTTGACTCGCTTTACGCACTATTGCGGTAACGTCATGTCCTCGTGAAATCGCCTCTTTTACTAAAAGTTGCCCTGTTTTACCACTCGCACCAATGACTGCAATTTTCATACTTTGCTCCTTTCAAGCGTTTAATGATTAATATGATATAAGAATGGTTTTAGATTAGTCTTTAACGTTTCTACTGTAAAGTAGGTACCAAATAGTGCTATAGTATCTTTTTTGAAACTATTGTTGAATTTTAAGCATTAATGATTAAATTAAATGAAGAAACCCCCGTTTGTCCTGTTGAAATAACATTAATGTTAATGGGCGATAAGTGGAAAGTCTTAATTGTGCGAGACCTGCTTACAGGAACCAAGCGCTTTGGTGAACTAAAAAAATCGCTGACCGGCATATCGCAAAAAGTCTTAACTCAGCACCTGCGTGCTATGGAAAAAAATGGATTATTAACTCGCAAAGTGTATGCCGAGGTTCCGCCAAGAGTTGAATATACATTAACCGAGGTTGGACAAAGTCTAAAACAAGTGCATGATGCCATGTTAGCGTGGGGAAAGGCTTACAACAAATTAAAAGCGGATGAGTAATCTTTTCCTCATCCGTCAATCAATCATAATTAGCCGTCAAATGCTTCACAGCCAAAATAAAACTCATCTGATTTGGCATTTTTGTCACGACCGATAAGCATGATACTCGGAAAATGATTTTCTTCTGTGATTGGGGCTGTATATCGATAATATTGACCAATATCACCCCAAGACATTTCTTCTTTTAAATAGGCTGGGATTGGGATTGCCCCCATTGCTTTGGCAAATGTATCTATATCACCTTTAGCAATCGCATAAAAGTATGAACCACTATCACCTTGGTATTTAATTTGTGATACAGTCGTATTCATTATTTCCAGCGGTTTGGCAAAGTGATACTCTAAATTAATCAGCCCATCATCTTCTAAGTTTTTTTACGGTAATGTTTTGTTGGTTAAGTTGTTTAACCACTTTTGCATCACGACCATCAATCGGAGCAACCTTGCATAATAAAGCCGCTTTAAATTGTGCTTCAATTGTATTATTTGTTTCGGTCGCTAATGCATATGTTGAAAAACCTAAAATAAGCAGTGAACAGCATAAAAATCTGTATGGCACCTTTATTTTTTCCTTTTAAAATCATCATTTCAATTATTTTATATTATTGCAAAAAATAAATGATTGATATTACATCTTATACCAAATTTGTGATTGACAATGAATTAGAATGCATAATTTTATAGCCTAATTTAACCAATTTCTTTTGACTAGTAACAAGATCATTTTATGTAAAAAAATTCAATCCGATATGTGTACATAACACTTCAATTGGACGGGATAAAAACATATTGGTTTTAGGTGTTAACTATATAAGTCTTGTTTAGATTTACATGGGATTAATATAACTTGCTGTATTTCCATTGTTATGATTTAAATTTCTAAATTAAAACAAAGCATTGATAGTTTACAATAAAGTATCGGTTGTATATAATGTCGCACTCTTTTCTAAAGAGAAAAGTTGTAGGAAAACAGTAAAGTAGAGGTTAAGCACGTTAAAATCCAATATTTTTTTCATGTGTATTAACTGTTACAGCAATCATTGAAAATTAAATTGTTATGTAGTTATTTTTTTACATTATCTGTTTAATAATCAATAAGTTTTTAATTATTATAAATATTATATTTATTTGAATTATCTTTTATTATTTAAAGTAAGGAGTTTTTATGGAAACCAATTCTGATTTTGTAGGAAGTAACCGTTCAGTTGTTGTAACTCTTTTATTGTGGTTTTTTTTCGGCACATTTGGTATTTATAGAATGTATTTAGGTAAAGTTGGTACAGGTATTTTAATGCTTATATTAACACTATTAGCGTTTTTGACTTTTGTTTTTTTTATCGGTATTTTTATATTTTTAGGGCTTTTCATCTGGTGGATAATTGATTTAGTTAGAATACTAAAATCACCTAAGATGGCTAATATGCCTTAATTTTGAAGTTTTAAGGACGATATAATTACTAAAACGACAAAATTAAAAGATTATTTTATTAATCCTGATTTTATCTTTAATAGTAAGCAAACTGAAGTAGTTATAACAATTATTGAGAGGAGACTTCTTTTTAAAGAAGTAAACCTAATTGAATTATAGCTTTCTTCCTAAAAGTTGAAATTTTAATTTAATTGAAATTTCAACTTTTACCTACAATCATTATTCTTGCATTTTCCCTGTTCATTAATTTTATTAAATCAACCTTAAATGCTAGTAAGTAGCATCAATTAAAAAAATCTTCAATAAATTGCGAATGACTAATCAAATAATGATTTAAAATTATATCAAATTTTATTCTACAGAAGTTGTAAATATCCCAAATTTAGTACAATGTGGCGGTTGGTAAAGGGAATTCAGATTGGTTATGGTCTTGCTCGCATGGTGCGGGTAGAGCTGAAAGACGGCAATCAATGCGTAGCAAAAAAGTGGTGACTGATAAGGTTAATTTGCCATGGCAATGTATTACCTTAAAAGAGGAACGTCTACGTGAAGAAGCCCCTGCGGCTTATAAACCGATCACACCTGTAATCGAATCGCAAGAAAATGCTGATTTAATTAAGTCAGTGGTAAAACTTAAACCTTGGATCACGTTTAAAGCGTGATCAAGCAAACAGCCCAAGATTTGTTAGTTTGGGCTGTTTTTATAATTAATTGCTATTCCAAATTTTTAGCATTGTATTTTGTTTATGTTGTAATATCACTAGATATTGAGTTTGGAATAAATTGCGCAATAAAAAGCTTTAAAGATTGAGTTTGTTTTACTCATCCAGCTCTCGGCATTATTAACCCAATAAGTTTGAGACAATGTTTTTTTCCTTTTAACCAATTTAGCATTCATATATAACAATCGACAATTCCTATTGCAAACAAGAGAAATACAATAAGTAGGTTTATTATAGAATTTAGTGATAGAATTAACTGTCACCTTTATTATTCATTATTATTTTTTTCCTCTATACAAAAACAAGCAATTTTATGTTCGTTATAATTAATCAGCTGCGGTTGTTCAATTGTACAACGTGGAAATGCCAAACGGCATCGAGCATGAAAAGCACAACCCAAAGGAGGGTTAAGAGGGCTTGGTAACTCGCCGTCTAATTTAATTCTATCTCGCCTAAGATCTGGATTTAATCGTGGTGTTGCTGATAATAGTGCCTGCGTATACGGGTGCTTAGGGTTATGATAGATTTCATCTTTCCGTCCTTGTTCAACGCAACGGCCTAAATACATCACCATTACTTCATCAGCAATATGCTCAACAACGGAAAGATCATGAGAAATAAAAACATAAGATAAACCAAGTTCTTGCTGTAGATCCATCATCAAATTTAGCACTTGTGCACGCACAGAAACATCTAATGCCGAAACAGGTTCATCGGCAACCACTATTTCAGGATCAAGCATTAAACCTCTTGCGATAGCAATACGTTGCCGTTGCCCTCCTGAAAACATGTGGGGATAACGATTATAAAACTCTTCTTTCAAGCCAACTTTTTGCATCATTGATAGCACTTTTGCTTTACGATCATTTGCGGTTAAATCCGTATTGATAATTAGAGGTTCTTCTAATATGGAACCGATTTTTTTGCGTGGATTGAGTGATGAGTATGGATTTTGGAAAACGATTTGGATCTTTTGGCGACGCAATTTTTGAGCTTGCAGATCATCATCTAACAGATTCTGATCTTTAAAATAAAGTTCTCCCGATGTGGGTTTTTCGATCATGGTCAATAATCTTGCCAATGAAGATTTACCACAGCCTGATTCACCAACAATTGCAAGTGTTTTACCTTTACCTAATGTAAAAGATACACCATCAACAGCTTTAACTTGTTTAGCTTCAGAAAAAAAACCAGTTTTAACATGGTAATACTTTGTTAAATTTCGGGCATCAAGCAGTAATTGTTTATTTTCCATATTATTGTTCATATTGTGGTATCCCTTCGCTCGATAATGGATAATGACATTTTACTTTTCTAGTTTCACTGTAGCTAAATAATGCTGGCTCTTGGGTATAACAACGTTCAGTAGCATAAGGACAACGCGGATTGAGTAAACAGCCCATTGGTCGATCATATTTCCCAGGTACAACACCCGCTAACGATGCTAACCGCTCTTTATCTTGCGTAAATTCAGGCAGCGAGCGTAATAATGCTTGCGTGTAAGGGTGTAATGGCTTTTTAAAGATAATTTCAGCATCACCTATTTCAACGACTTGTCCGGCATACATGACAATAATTTTTTGCGCTGCTTCAGAAACTAACGCTAAATCATGCGTAATCAAAACTAATGCCATATTATTTTTGCGTTGTAACTCAAGCAATAATTCGATAATTTGTCCTTGAATTGTGACATCCAGTGCGGTTGTTGGTTCATCAGCAATTAATAGTTTAGGGTTACATGCAATTGCTATTGCGATCATGACGCGTTGGCTCATACCACCAGATAATTGATGCGGATAAACGTTTAATCGATTTTCCGCATCAGCAATACCCACTAATTTAAGCAATTCAATCGCTCTTGCTTTGAGTGCTTTTTTACTGCCACCTTGGTGAATTTTCAAGGTTTCAATGATTTGATAACCTACGGTAAAACATGGGTTTAAGCTTGTCATCGGATCTTGAAAGATCATTGCCACATCTGCACCGACAATTTTACGACGCATTTTAGTTGAGAGCTGTTGCAGGTCTTTACCATCAAAATGTAATGCATTGGCATTGACTTTACCTGGAAAGTCAATTAACCCCATAATAGCGAGAGAACTTACTGACTTTCCTGAACCTGATTCCCCCACAATGCCAACAACTTGTCCTTGTTCAACGTCATAACTAATGTGATCTACCGCTTTAAATCCACCAAATTGAACAGATAATTCTTTTACTTCTAATAGTGCCATAACTGTATCTCCATTACTGCTTCAATTTAGGATCAAGCGCATCTCGCAAACCGTCTCCCATTAAGTTGAAAGCTAACACGGTCATTAAAATGACTAAACCAGGAAAGGTAACTACCCACCATGCAGATTGTGCAAATTGCAATACGTCAGCAAGCATGGTTCCCCATTCTGGTGTCGGCGGCTGTGCACCCATGCCTAAAAAACCTAATGCAGCCATGTCTAAAATCGCATTAGAAAATCCTAATGAAGCTTGCACAATTAATGGTGCCAAACAGTTTGGCAGTATATTTATAAACATTTGCCGTAAGGCTCCTGCTCCAGCAACTCGTGAGGCAATGACATAATCTTTATTAATTTCAGCAATCGTTGCGCTACGGGTTAAACGGACATAATGTGGTAATGCAACAAAAGCTAATGCCATTGAAGCATTAATAATAGATGGACCAAATATCGCAACTAAAACAAGTGCAAGTAATAAGCTGGGTAAAGCAAGCATGATATCGACAGCACGCATAATTATATTATCTAAAAAACCCCCTACATAACCGGCAATCAATCCCACTGAAATTCCTAAAATCAATGAGATAATAACGACTAAGCAACCCACTAATAAAGATAAACGCGCCCCATAAATGAGTCTAGATAAAATATCCCGCCCCACATCATCAGTCCCTAAAATAAATTGCCAACTGCCATCTTTCATCCAAACCGGTGGCGCTAATAAGGCATCTCTAAACTGTTCAGAAGGAGAATGCGGTGCAACAAAATTAGCAAAAATAGCGAGTAATACAACAATAATAATAAAGACTAATCCAACGACAGCACCTTTATTTTTTGAAAAATAAAACCAGAACTCACGCATAGGCGTTAATGGTTTAGGTTCAACCAAACTGGTGTCCCTCATATTGGTTGATTCAGTAATAACCTGTTTATTCATCTGTAAACACACTCTTATTTATGTCTAATACGCGGATTGATAACGCCGTACAACACATCAACTAATAAATTTACCAAAATAATCATGACCGCAACAATTAAAACGCCACTTTGCACTACGGGATAATCTCGACGTTGCAGCGATTCAATTAACCAACGACCAATTCCCGGCCATGAAAAGACGGTTTCGGTCAATATTGCACCAGCAAGCATTGTACCAACTTGTAAACCGATGACTGTCACCACAGGTATCATCGCATTGCGTAATGCATGAATAAGGATGATTCGCATTCGACTAACGCCTTTAGCTCGTGCAGTTCGGATATAATCTTCACTCAACACTTCTAACATAGAAGAACGGGTCATGCGGACAATGACCGCTAATGGAATGGTACCTAATACAATGGACGGTAAAATTAAGTGAGTAACGGCATCGATAAAATCTTCTGTTTCACCCCATAATAAAGTATCAACTAACATAAATCCGGTTAAAGGTTTACTTTCATCTAAGAAAAGCATATCGCTAACACGACCTGATACTGGAGTTAAATTTAAATGCACAGAAACTAACGTAATGAGCATCATTCCCCACCAAAAAATTGGCATGGAATAACCCGTTAAAGACAAACCTATTGCTGTATGATCAAATATTGAACCGCGTTTTACAGCGGCAAGCACGCCGATTGGGATCCCAAAACTAATTGCAAACAACATCGCGCAAAATCCAAGCTCAAAGGTGGCTTTAAAGCGGGGTACAAATTCATCCCATACCGGAATTTGGCTTTTAAAAGAGATGCCTAAATCGCCATGAAGCATGTTTATAATATATTGAAAATATTGTTGATACAGTGGTTTATCTAAACCCAGTTGAGTCATTAATTCAGCATGGCGCTCAGGGGTTAAGCCTCGCTCTCCTGCAAGGACCGTAATGGGATCACCCGGAATAAGGTGAACGAAAATAAAAGTCAGCAGTGTAATACTAATAAAAGTCGGAATAAGTACACCTAACCGTTTTAAAATAAATTGAAACATGTAGTGGCTCTTAAATATTGCTTCTAAACTATCGTTTATAAAATAGATAAAATTTTTTTTGTTATTAAAATGGATTTATAGCTCTAAATTTAGCAAAACCCAACGTAGTGATTAACCACACCTGGGTGGTTAATCGCAAGGAATACTATTTTTCAAGCGTAACTTGGTTAAAATTATGTAATGCTAAAGGAGCCATAATATAGCCTTTAACCTCTTTACGTATCGGCAAATAAATCATTGAATGTGCAATCATTAATGCAGGTGTTTGCTCATGCATCTCAACTTGCGCTTGTTTATATAGCTCCACTCTTTTTTCGTGATTTGACTCAACACGAGCTTGCTGTAATAAATCATCAAATGGTTTATAGCACCAGTGTGAATAGTTTGAACCTGCTTTAACCGCATCACAACTCATCAAAACAGAATAAAAGTTATCAGGATCACCATTATCCCCCGACCATCCCATTAACACTGCATCATGTTCACCAGCACGAATACGAGATAGATATTCTCCCCATTCATAACTCACAATTTTAGCTGTTACACCAATTTTAGCCCAATCAGCTTGGATCATTTCAGCCATACGGCGTGCATTTGGGTTATATGGACGTTGTACTGGCATTGCCCATAAGTTGAGAGTAAATCCGTTTTCTAATCCTACTGATTTTAATAACTCTTTTGCTTGCACTGGATCATAAGGATAATCTTTTACTTCATCGTTATAACCCCACATAGATGGTGGAATAAAGTTTTTAGCCGGTTCAGCCGCACCTTGAAAAACAGCTTTTATAATCGCATCTTTGTTCACGGCCATATTTAATGCTTGACGAACTTGCAACTTATCAAGTGGTGGCTTATCCATATTGTAGGCTAAATAGCCAATATTAACCCCAGCCATTTCTTTAACAACAATATTATTGTCTGATTTCATTCGCTCAATATCTGCTACATTTGGATATGGCATTGCATGACATTCTCCTTTTTGTAACTTGGCATAACGAATTGCAGGATCTGGTGTAATTGAAAACACTAAACGATCAAGCTGGGCTTTAGGGCCAAAATAATCGGGATTTGCTTTATAAAGAATTCTTGAATCTTTTTGGTATTGAACAAAAGTAAACGGACCAGTACCAACGGGGACTAAATCAACTTTTTCGGGTGTGCCATTTTTAAGCATCACATCGGCATATTCGGCTGATAAAATAGAAGCAAATGACATTGCTAAATCGGCTAAAAAAGGGGCTTCTGGATGGTTTAATTCAAATACGACAGTATAGTCATCAATCTTTTTAATTTCTTTGATTAAATCTGGAAATCCCATGCTTTCAAAGTATTCATATTGCCCACCTGAAACGTTGTGATAAGGATGATTATTATCCTTTTGTCGCATAAATGTAAAAATAACATCATCAGCATTTAAGTTTCGGGTTGGTTTGAACTCTTTATTGCTATGCCACTTAACATCATCGCGTAAATGGAAAGTATAAGTTAAACCATCTTGGCTGATATCCCAAGATTTCGCTAAAGCAGGTTCAATTTCGGTAGTACCTAATTTAAATTCCACCAAACGGTTAAAAACAGGAACTGCACTCGCATCCATTGAAATACCGCTGGTCACTAACTGTGGACTAAATGTTTCAGGTGAAGCCTCTGCACAATAAACTAACGTTCCTGCAGCATGAAGTTGTGCACTAGCAAGCATTGTTATTAGCCCTGCGCCCAACAAAAATTTACGTTTATATTTCCTTAGATTCCTCATAAAATCACCTCAATTATTGAACTGTAAACCTATTTTGTAATACTTAACCAAAGTTAATATCATCATATTTATAATATTTTTTAAATACAGATTGAGTAAAATGTGCCAATTTTGATTTTTACATCAATTAACTTTTACTTTATTTATATTTTCGCTATCTATCGCACTAATATGGTGCAAAAATGCACCATAATTAAAATTATGATATTGCCTAGCAATTTACAATAACATTCCATTTTTGATTAAAATAATTTCTAACACGAGCATAACGGAAGTCAAGTGCTGTGTAACAGATATAACATGCAAAAATAGTGCCATTTTTAATTCACATTAAAGGTAATACTAAAAAAGAGCATATAAATATGTTCTTTGTATTTTGTTCAATTTATATAGTTCTAAATTTATTATAGAGTTTGTTTCTTAATAATTGATTTTTATAGAATGTATTATAATTATTGTAAATAAAATAATCATTAAATTAATGATGTAAAATTAACTTATTACTGGATTTAGTTTAATTTCAGTTGAACACAGTTGAGGAGTAAAACAAGAAGAAAAGCTTATCTGAAAAGGATTTAGGCATAAAAAAACAGTTAAATGCAGGTCTTAGAATTTGGTGATTGGGGCTCGGATACGGGTTTAAGCCTTGTGGTTACTGGATTTAAAAAATTTAGATGAAAAATATACCCGTATTTGTATCCCTAAATTGAGCTACTTTTAAAATGTATAATTAAGCTCAATTTTATTACCATAAAGAGATTAGCATTGTTCTTTCCTGAATTCCTGAATCAACAAATCCAAATTTAATATAAAACGCATTGGCTTCATCTGTTAAGCTATGTTCCAATAGTGCTCTAGAACCAACTTGTTTAGAGACTTCTTTCGAGCGTAATATAGCATCTTTTAATAATGCCGCACCTAATCCTTTTGCTTTGTAATTTTTATCAATAGCTAAACGGCCTAAGATAATAACCGGAATAGGATCGGGCATATTGCGCTTAAATCTACTCAATGTTAGTTGTCGATGTTGGATACTTCCAGTTGATAAACAATAAAAGCCGATTACTTTGTTATTGTCACAAATCACAAATGTACGGAAAGCACCACTTTTTTGATTTTTTAAGGATTTTTTCTTCAACCACTCATTCAAAGACAACTCTTCACAATCAAATGATGTAAAATCATGATGTTCATTCAATAAGTGCGGCGCTTCTATTTTTCCCATGGTGACTTCCGAGACAATAAAGCTTGTATTTTTTCATTACTATCAAAAGAGGCTTCTATTGCATGATTGAAGGCATTTATCTGTTCATCGTCGATTAAAAAAAGACGCTGATCAAGCAAAACATCTTCAGCCTTTGAGCAGGCCGCTTCTAAAATAAAATCAGTTCGTGATTTAGATAGTAAATGAGCCGCAATATCAATCAATTCTTTTTGGGATGCCTTAGCTCTAATATTAATAGGCGATTCTTTGGTTTCAGTTCTCATTTTAATTGCCGTTTTTTAATTTAGTATGAAAGTACTGTGGTATATATTGTATATCAAATTGATATACAAGTGAAATGGTGTTTAAAAATCAAAGAAATAATTAAATAGCATAAATGCCAGTGAGTATAAAACACTAAAACAAGCAGCATGGTTTTCTACTTGAATCTTGTACTAAGTTTGGGGTATTTACACATATGTTCCAACAAGAAACATTTTTACCGCCCCTTGTAAAGAATATATAGATGAAAAAAATTCCACATACAAGAAAAACAAATAATTATCTTTTAAAAAAAACGTTAAATCCATATTATGGATACACATCATTATCAAATCTTAAAATTTGATAATTGATATCATAAAGCGGAATAATAACCTCAACGCTAATTAAATAAAGAAACTTGAATTTCACAAGCAATTCTCTATAACCCTTGCAAACAAAGGCTTTAAAGCCATTTTATGGATACACGCCATTATCGAACCAAATGTATCCGGGTTTGTATCCGATTTTCCTCTTGATTTGGGGTAATTCCAGTTGAATTCAGTTGAGTAGTGAAACAAGGTGAAAGGCTTATCTGAAAAGGCTTCAGACATAAAAAAACCTGCTAGAAGCAGGTCTTAGAATTTGGTGATTGGTGCCCGGACGCGGAATCGAAGATGTGAGTTGAAGCCTTGTGGTTACTGGATTTGAAAAATTTAGATGAAAAATATACCCGTATTTGTATCCCTAAATTGAGCTGCTTTAAAAATGTACCATTAAGCTCAATTTTATTACCATAAAGAGATTAGCATTGTTCTTTCCTGAATCCCAGAAGCAACAAATCCAAATTTAATATAAAATGCATTGGCTTCATCTGTTAAGCTATGTACCAATAGTGCTCTAGAACCAACTTGTTTAGAGACTTTTTTCGAGCGTAATATAGCATCTTTTAATAATGCCGCACCTAATCCTTTTGCTTTGTAATTTTTATCAATAGCTAAACGGCCTAAGATAATAACCGGAATAGCATCGGGCATATTGCGCTTAAATCTACTCAATGTTAGTTGTCGATGTTGGATGCTGCCAGTTGATAAACAATAAAAGCCGATTACTTTGTTATTGTCACAAATCACAAATGTACGGGAAGCACCACTTTTTTGATTTTTTAAGGATTTTTTCTTCAACCATTCATTCAAAGACAACTCTTCACAATCAAATGATGTAAAATCATGATGTTCATTCAATAAGTGCGGCGCTTCTATTTTTCCCATGGTGACTTCCGAGACAATAAAGCTTGAATTTTTTCATTACTATCAAAAGAGGCTTCTATTGCATGATTGAAGGCATTTATCTGTTCATCGTCGATTAAAAAAAGACGTTGATCAAGCAAAACATCTTCAGCCTTTGAGCAGGCCGCTTCTAAAATAAAATCAGTGCGTGATTTAGATAGTAAATGAGCAGCAATATCAATCAATTCTTTTTGGGATGCCTTAGCTCTAATATTAATAGGCGATTCTTTGGTTTCAGTTCTCATTTTAATTGCCGTTTTTTTTATTTAGTATGAAAGTACTGTAGTATGATTGTATATCAAATTGATATACAAGTGAAGTGGTGTTTAAATATTGAAGAAATAAATAGCATAAACGTTATTGAATATAAATTATTAAAATAGGATGGGTAACCTTCTACGTTAGTTGTGTACTGAGTTTGGGGTATTTACAATAATTAGGGCGTGTTGATCTTTCGTGATTATTTTTTAGACGGCATGATGTGAGTTATAATAATTCTGCAAAAAACAACCATAACTCGATTCATCATGCCAAGAACAATGCTAACAGATAAACGGTGGG
>NZ_JBXSQH010000027.1:0-12811 GCF_057063525.1 Gilliamella sp. X-46
AAGTCCGTAGACTTTTCATTCTTCGTCTCGCAAGTGCCCACACAGATTGTCTGTTTCTTCTTTTTAAAGAGCTGACAGCTTTTATATTAACCAAACATTTTACCGCTTTAGTTTGCTGTCTCAAGGGTTGCGTATACTACGCTACACTTTTTTATTCGTCAAGATCTTTTTTCAATTTTTCGATCTTATTTTTAACTCACTCACCGTCTGCTTTTCGCTGACTGCGTGTCAGTGGATGCGCATTATAGGGACTTAAAAAAATCATGCAAGGGGTTATTGTATAATTTATTCCTGTTTGCATTTTTTTTACGCAAGATACACTAAAAATAGACTAAAACAATGCATTTTGATTAAAATTACTTCATTAATATTTGACGCATTTATTATATTGCTTATTAGATTATGCCAAGAATTAAGATATTTCTTTTATTTTTTTAGGTAAATCCGCCAAACTATCAATTAGCCAATCGGCCTGAGCCAATGCTTCTTCAGTTATTTTATCGCCCGTTTTTACTAACACAGTCTTTTTAACGCCTGCCTTTTTACCCGATAATAAGTCCGATACTCTATCTCCCACCATATAAGAGTTAGCAATATCAATTTTTAGTTCTTTGGCTGCAGTTTGTATCATGCCAGGACTTGGTTTACGACATTCACACTTATCGATTAACGGATCATGAGGACAATAATAGACACCATCTAAATCAACACCGCGATCTTGTAACGACCAATCCATCCATTCTGTCAATGTATGAAACTGCTCTTCGGTGAATTTATTCCTAGCAATACCGGATTGGTTAGTTGTGATAACTAACAAAAAACCCATTTTTTTGAGTTCTTGCATCGCATCAATGACACCATCAATAAAATGGAATTTATCAATTGTATGTACATAATTATAATCTATATTAATGGTACCATCCCGATCTAAAAAAATAGCAGGCTTCATGTTTACTTTTGTTCCTTTTCATTTAGCTATTACTTTAACCGTACATAGAATATTATTGATTGACTTAGATGTCTAGACGTCTTAATATTCATTTATTCATCTTTTCCTTTATATATTATGATACAACTACAACATATTTCGAAAACATTTGAGCATAATAAAACACCTATTTATGCTTTAAAAGATATTAATATCCATGTCCCTAAAGGGCAGATTTATGGTGTTATTGGCAAATCTGGAGCAGGGAAAAGCACACTTATTCGCTGTATCAATTTGCTTGAAAAACCAACTAGTGGAAAAGTACTTTTCGATAATCAAGATATTACAAATCTATCAAATAGAAAATTAATTGAAATACGTCGAAAAATCAGCATGATTTTTCAACATTTCAATTTACTTTCCTCACGTACTGTATTTGATAATATCGCTTTTCCTCTTGAACTGAATAGAACACCTAAAGCAACAATTAAGCAAAAAGTAAATGAGCTTATTGAACTCGTAGGATTAACAGAAAAAGCAAATGTATACCCAGCTAATTTATCGGGTGGCCAAAAACAACGTGTTGCTATTGCCAGAGCTTTAGCAAGTGATCCCAAAGTACTATTGTGCGATGAAGCAACCAGCGCACTTGATCCTGAAACTACTCGTTCAATTTTGGCATTATTAAAAGATATCAACCAAAAATTTGGACTAACCATTTTATTAATTACCCATGAAATGGATGTAGTAAAACAGATTTGTGACCAAGTTGCAGTTATTAGTGATGGGAAACTAGTTGAACAATCATCAGTAGGTGAAATGTTTTCTAATGCTAAAACAGATATTGCGAAACAATTTATTCAATCAACCTTACACCTTAATATTCCTGATGATTATTTAATAAGGCTATCAGCTGAACATAAAGAAGGACGCAATCCTTTATTACGTTTAGAGTTTACTGGGGTTTCAGTTGATTTACCTTTGTTATCCCAAATAGCTAAAGAATTCGAGATTGAAAGTAACATTATTAGTGCACAAATGGATTATGCTGGAGGAGTTAAATTTGGCTTAATGCTCGCTGAAATGAAAGGGAAACAAAAAAGTATGGCATCTGCAATTCAATTTTTAGAAAAAAATAATACTAAAGTAGAGGTGCTTGGCTATGTTTGATTTTATTCCTTCATTTAAACCTTTTGAGTCATTATTACGATATTTAGCACAATATGATTTTTGGTCTGATTTTGTTACTCTTTGTTCATCAATTAAAGGGGTCACAGGGCCAGTGCTATTCAAAATTGCTGAAGCCACTGATGATACCATTTATATGATTTTCTTATCCGGTTTTTATGGAATATTAATGGGTTTACCATTAGGTATAATGTTATATATAACTCGAAAAGGTAATATACTTGAAAATAGTATAGTACATAGTGTTCTTTCTTTTGTAACAAATGTGTTTCGTTCGATCCCTTTTATTATATTAATTGTATGGATTCAACCATTTACAATGAATATAATGGAATTTATAACAGGTAAAGGAACTTATTTAGGTAGAGAAGGAGCTATTATACCACTAAGCATAGGGGTTGCCCCTTTAATTGCCAAAATGATTGAAAATGCATTACTCGATCTTCCAAAGGGATTAATTGAGGCTGCTCGTTCTATGGGAGCAACACCTCTGCAGATTATATACAAAGTGTTATTACCAGAATCATTACCTGTAATCGTCAATAGCATGACGATATCGTTAATCACGCTAACTGGTTATATTGCTATGGCTGGAGTTGTTGGCGCGGGAGGGTTAGGCGATCTTGCAAAACGATATGGGTATGAAGGCCATAACTATGATATGATGAATATTATATTAATTATATTAGTTATTATTGTCTTTATTATTCAATTTATTGGCAATAAAATTGTTAAACGTGTGTCTCATCAATAAATTTGGAGAAAATTATGTCAATTAAAAAGCTAGCATTAATCACCACATTGGTGAGTGCGTTTTTTTTAACTGGTTGTGATAATAATAAACAATCAGCCACAACAGATAACAAACCAACAGAGCCAGCTAAAGTAAATACGCTTAAAGTAGGCGTGATTTCTGGTCCTGAAGAAGAGGTAGCAGAAGTCGCTAAACAACAAGCGAAAGAGCTTTATAACTTAGATGTTGAACTAGTAATTTTTAGTGATTATGTCATTCCAAACCAAGCATTAAACGATGGTTTAATTGATGTTAATGCTTTTCAACATAAGCCTTTTTTAGATGAACAAATGAAAGAACGTGGCTACAAATTAGCTGTTGTTGGCAACTCATTCGTTTATCCAATTGCAAGTTATTCTAAAAAACTCAAACCAATTACTCAAACAGAAGAAACAGGTAGTGGTGTAAAAGTCACTTCACCGAGAGGTAAAACCTTCTTTATTCCAGCTAACTCAACCATTGCAATTCCTAGTGATCCTACAAATTTGGGCCGGTCATTACTTTTATTACAACATGAAGGAATGATTACGGTTGATAAATCTAAAGGTTTACTGCCGACTGTACTTGATATTACAAGCAATCCTTATAACTATAAGATCTTAGAACTTGAAGCGCCAATGTTACCTCGCTCATTGGATGATGCACAAGTTGATCTAGCAATCATCAATAACGCCTTTGCAGGACAAGCAAACTTAACACCAAGCCAAGATGGAATTTTTGTTGAGGACAAAGAATCGCCATATGTCAACATAATCGTTTCGCGTGAAGCTGATAAAGATAACGAAAACGTAAAAAACTTTGTTAAAGCATACCAAACTGATGCTGTTGCACAAAAAGCTAACCAAATTTTTAACGGTGGTGCGATTCGCGGTTGGTAATAGTAAAGTTATAATTATTGACTCACCTTAATACCGTCGGCTTAGGTCGACGGTATTCGTTTGTTGCTATTTTCATATAGTCAAAACAGTAGCGTAAACTCAATCAAAAATCGATTATGACATATCAAATTGACCCTATCGGCATTATCCGCTCACCTTATAATGAAAAATTTGCTGTTCCAAGACAACCCAATTTAGTTGGCGCTGGGCAAGGTGAACTTTATTTATCAGCCCCTTATAATGATCCTATTAGTGTTAAAGGATTAGAACAGTTTTCACATTTATGGCTATTATTTCTATTTCACCATATTGCTCCTGAAAAATGGGGATTAACAGTTCGCCCTCCTCGTTTAGGTGGTAATAAAACGATGGGTGTATTTGCTAGCCGATCGCCATTTAGACCGAATCACATTGGGCTGTCAGCCGTTGAATTAAAAGATATTGTCATTGAAAATAAACAGGTTATTTTAAAATTAGGAAGCCTAGATTTAGTTGATGGTACTCCCATTATTGATATCAAACCTTATCTACCTTATTGTGACAGCCATTCAGAAGCTCTTGCAGGATACGCGCAATCAATTCCCGATAAAAAACTAACCGTTGAATTTTCACAAAAAGCACAATTAATATTAGATTTACAAAAACAAAGCTATCCCCAACTCGCTGAGCTAATTACGCAAGTGATATCTCAAGATCCAAGGCCTGCCTACAAACAGAAAAATAGCAGTGAACAAACCTATGGAATAACACTTTATCATTTTAATATAAAATGGAAGATCATCAACAAACACGCCATTATTGAAGATATTCATAAAAGTGATATAAGCGGTAACTAAAAATCATCAATTAACTAACAAATTGATTTATAAATATAAATTAAAAAAATATGCGAAACCGTTAAAAATAGTTTGTTCATTGTCACTATTCTGATACATTAAATATGGGTTTAATTCCCTATATTTCATTTTCCCACTAAAATTATATTTATAAATTTAGTGGTTTTTTAGTGCAAGACTAATGATAATTTACCTTACGTTTGCTTCTCATTTCAGCGATATCGATGGCATCAAACAAGTAATGCTTCCCACAATAATCACAATGAATATCAATATTACCACCATCTTCTTTTAGGATTTCGTCAACTTCGTTTTCAGGTAACGTCATTAAGCTATCTTCACAACGTTGACGAGAGCAGCTACATTTAAAAATAATATCATGTGTTTCAAACAGACGCACTTCTTCTTGATTATATAAACGATACAAAATCTCGTCAGTAGAGAGCTGTAATAACTCCTCACTCGTAATTGTCTCGGTTAAAGCACTAAGATGCTCAAATGATTCAGCGGTATTATCATTAGCTGGCAAAATTTGTAATAAAATACCGGCTGCCATTGGCTTATTATTGTGTACACCCGTTTTTACAAATAAACGTGTAGGGAGCTGCTCTGATTGCATAAAATAGTTTTCGATACAGCCAATGAGCGTCTCTTTTTCTAATCCGACAATACCTTGATAACGTTCACCATTTTTGGGTGTGATAGTGATAACTATATAACCATTACCCACCATATCTTTCAGTGTTGCATCATCGGCAATATCACCATTAACCCGAGCAACTCCACGTAGTTGTTGTTGATCATTACCATTAACAACGGCTAAAGATAAAGCACCATCACCTTGCAACTGAACAGCAATATCGCCCTCAAATTTTAGTGTTGCGGTTAATAAACTGGTTACAACCAATAATTCACCAAGCAAGGTTTGTACCGCAACGGGGTAGGTATGATTATCTAAAATTGCTTGATATGTTTGTTCAAGACGGGTAATTTCACCACGAATAGGATGATTATCAAATAAAAACCGATTTAAAGTATCCATATTAACTATTGTCACCTTGTTGCCTATCATATTTAAATTTAATCAAATCACGCCGCTCCTTTTTGTCTGGTCTTCTATCTGGGTGCGGCATTGTCAATGCATTAAGCTTGCGTGCTTGCGCTATTACTTCGCGTTTAGCAATACTGTCGGGTGTTTCTTGATAAAGTTGCTGAGCATCAGTGGCAGTTCTTCGCTGTTCACTAATGGCTAAAATTTGAATGGTTTTTTGATCTGATCCTTGACGAAGAGTTAAAGTTGCACCAACTTCAACAATTTTACTTGGTTTAGTGCGCTGACCATTATAATGTACTTTTCCGCCATCAACCATTTCGCGCGCTAATGATCGCGACTTATAAAACCTTGCGGCCCAAAGCCATTTATCTAATCTTACAAGCAATATCGCACCCTCATAATTACACTTATTATTGCGTTTTTTTACATTCAAACACACATAATGCTTTCAACATATTAACAAGTTATATAAGAATGCTTTTACAAAAATCAATGTTCAGGATCAATAATATAATTATTACCATTTGTAGAAAATGTACCTGAAAAACTAAATGGCTGTAATTTACCATGTAAATCGGCCGAATAATTCATGGTTTTTGGTGGTTGTTTTACTATTTTCCATTCCTCTAGTAATGAACTTGCTATACCATAAGCATTAAGCTGAAAAGATAAGAATTCATTTTGCGATGGTTCAAACTTTGCTTTTGACTCAATCATACCACCACTAGCTAAAGCGCTAAATGTTAACGATCCATGATTTTCAGCATCAAATTTTAAAACCATATCAGGATAATTAATATCAACTCGATTAAACGACCCTTTTTCAGACTTAAAAGAGATCGTACCTGAATAAATCCCTAATTTTTGATCTCTAGCTAAAGTAACATTAGTACCAGAACCCTGAAAATTATATAACGTAAATGGAAAATCGCTATATTTTCTAATTAACAAACTTTGAAAAATGGCAAACTTATCTACTTCAATACGCCCCAAAATACTAGGTAATACCGATAGTTCTAGTTTTTCAGGAAGCTGATAATTAATATCCGATAAAGTTAATTGATCTAGATGTAAGGTGTTATCTTTCCACTTTCCAGCAAAATTTATACTACCTTTATTCCATTTTGCTAGTGCCTTTTCGATTGTCACTTCTTGGTTATTGGATGATAATTGCACTAATACCGATGCAAACAGCTCATCATGCCAAACAACATGATCGGCATTAAAAACAAAAGCGCTTTGATCAAAATGCCACTGATTATCATAACGAATATTGTTTGCTTCAATATTACCTTTTTCAATTAAAAAACTAGGCAACTGTATGCTACTTTCAAATATAGATAATTGCTTAATCGTCGACTTTGGCAGAAGATGAGAATATTTATCCAAAAAATCCTCTTCAGTTGATTGCAAATTAATATTATGCAGTTGTAGCTGATCAATATTCAAACTATTATCAGCAAGTACTTTTAATTTACCTACAAAAAAACCATTATCAATATTGCCACCTAAATTAGTAATGGTTGTAATATCATCGCGATGAAATCCTTGAATAAGCAGTGACTTGATAGAAATCTGGTTGACCGACACAGCTTGTGAAGTAAAATCAAATTGATATTTATCTTCTCCTGATAACGAAAATGGTTTAACGCCACCATTAAGCTGTGTGAATGAAAGTTCATCTGTTCCATTATTGACCGAAACATTAGCGGTTGAATTAACAAACTTTAGCGTATTTGCTGAAAAGTTATAATGGCTAGATTTACCATCATGATGAATATAATTAATAGTACCATCAATAACAGTAACATAATTAAAATGTGTTAATTGCCAAAGATCACTTTTATCCAAGCCAACAACTAAGGTAGGAACATTAACAATTTCTTGCTTATCATCAGTTATAACCACATCATCAAAAACTAACTCATAAAAGTTTGAAAAAGAGTGATGAACTTTGCCTATTGAAATAGTATAAGAACTTAATTTAGATAATTGCTGGCTAACAATTTTGGCTCCCCAAGAAGTTTGCACAACAAAATAAGACAACAATACAAAAAACCAAGTAATAGCTAAAAAGATGATTATGTAAAAACGCAATCGAATCATAAAGTAATGTTAATTATTGTAATGAAATGTTAAGAATTGTATTACAATAACCTATTTAAATCAAAATAACATCTCATTTTCAATATAAATCATTTGTGGTTAGGCTAGTTTTACAGTTAAGATATAAGTATACGCAATGATATTTTTTTAAATAACTAACTGAACAACTCACTTTCCCTTTCTTTAATCAAATGAAGGGGGGGTTATTTTTTATTTATGATAAGTAAAAACGGGAGATACCTAAATGAAACAAATCCCAATGACAGTAAAGGGAGCTGAACTATTACGTGCCGAACTAGAAGAGCTAAAAAATGTCAAAAGACCACAAATCACTGCAGCCATAGCTGAGGCAAGAGCACACGGCGATTTAAAAGAGAATGCTGAATACCATGCAGCAAGAGAACAACAAGGATTTTGTGAAGGTCGAATTCAAGAAATTGAAAGCAAATTATCACAAGCACAAATTATAGATATTACCAAAGTAAAAAATACTGGACGTATTATTTTTGGCGCAACAGTAACAGTAATAAATGTTGAAAACGACGAAGAAACAACCTATCGCATCGTAGGTGATGACGAAGCAGACTATAAACAAAATCTTATTTCGGTCAACTCACCTATCGCCAGAGGTCTAATCGGCAAAGAAGATGGTGATACCGTACAAATCAAAACGCCAGGTGGTGATGTAGAATTTGATATTGTTAAAGTTGAATACATCTAGTAAAAAACAACTTCCACAAAAGCGGATACACAAACAGGGCAACTAGCCCTGTTGTTGTATTTATTTAGGTAAAGTGATTTTCTTATCCTCACTTGGTCTAAAAATCGTAAAATTAGAGCCAATCAATTGCACGGGTAACGCTTTTGTTTCGCGAATAATGGCATCACAGATAAGCTTCTTGGTTTCACGATCTTCAGCAGAAACTTTAATTTTAATTAACTCATGGAAATTTAACGCGCTATCAATTTCGGCAAGCACGCCTTCGGTAAATCCATTAGCACCAATCATCACAATAGGTTTTAAATGATGAGCTTCACTTTTTAAATACTGTTTTTGTTTATTCGATAAATTCATTAAATTTTTATCACATTAAGTTGCAATTTTGCTATTCTACCCTTATATATATCTGTAATCAATGAAGTGGCCTCTTTACATTAAGGATTTATTCGCTGTGAGTAACAAAAAACGCTCAGCAAGCTCAACACGTTGGCTCAATGAGCATTTTAAAGATCGCTTTGTGCAACAAGCACAAAAAAAAGGATTACGATCCAGAGCATGGTTCAAACTAGAAGAAATTCAAAAAAGTGACAAACTCTTCAAACCTGGGATCACTGTCGTTGATTTAGGTGCCGCACCTGGAGGCTGGTCGCAATATGTTGCATCACTCATTGGTGATAAAGGTCGCATTATTGCGTGTGACCTACTACCAATGGATCCTATTGTCGGGGTTGACTTTTTACAAGGGGATTTTCGTGACGAAGCCGTCTTAAAAGCATTGCTAGACCGTGTTGGCGAAGACAAAGTCCAAGTAGTCATGTCAGACATGGCCCCAAACATGAGTGGTCAACCTGCCGTTGATATACCAAGAGCCATGTATTTAGTTGAACTGGCATTAGACATGTGTCGAGACGTACTTGCTCCTAACGGCAACTTTATCGTTAAAGTATTTCAAGGAGAAGGATTTGAAGAGTACCTAAAACAGGTGCGAAATATGTTCAAAACTGTCAAAATTCGCAAGCCTGAAGCATCACGCGCTAGATCTCGAGAAGTTTATATTGTTGCAATGGGTATGAAGTAGCCAGTTGTATAATTTTGTAGTACCATACTTCGTTAAATTTAGTCGTAACTGTTAATTTTTATGAGAGGTTTTTCTTTTGAACGACATGGTAAAGAATTTACTGATCTGGGGAATTATCGCTGTAGTATTGATCGCTGTATTTAACCAATTCAGCTCAATGTCAAATAGCAGTCCTCAAGTCAATTATACTCAATTTAATTCCGATATCACCAATGGCAAACTCCAAGAAGTGCATATTAACGGACGCGAAATTGTTGCTACAACCAAAGAAAATAGTAATTATACTACCTACATCCCCTATTTTGATGAAAAACTCATGGATGACCTGTTAAGCAACAAAGTACCTGTCTATGGTAGCCCTGATGAAAAACCAAGCCTAATCGTTAGTATTCTGGTTTCTTGGTTTCCTATTATTTTGCTCATTGGTTTTTGGCTATTTATGATGCGCCAAATGCAAGGTGGTGGCAAAGGTGGACCTATGTCAGTTGGCAAAAGCAAAGCCCGCATGTTAACACCCGATCAAATTAAAACTAAATTTACAGATGTTGCAGGTAGTGAAGAAGCCAAACAAGAAGTGACCGAAGTGGTCGACTTTTTACGCGATCCGGGCAAATATCAAAAATTAGGTGGACGCATACCGAAAGGGATCTTAATGGTCGGCCCTCCGGGCACAGGTAAAACCTTATTAGCCAAAGCCATTGCTGGCGAAGCCAATGTCCCATTCTTTAGCATTTCAGGTTCTGACTTTGTTGAAATGTTTGTTGGGGTGGGAGCATCGCGTGTGCGCGATCTTTTTGAACAAGCACGAAAACACTCGCCTTGCATCATTTTTATTGACGAAATCGACGCCGTAGGTCGCAAACGTGGCGCGGGGTCAATGGGTGGTCACGATGAACGTGAACAAACATTAAACCAAATGCTTGTTGAAATGGATGGCTTTGAAGCCAACAGCGGAATCATCATAATCGCAGCAACAAACCGCGTTGACATCTTAGATCCGGCATTACTACGACCAGGCCGCTTTGACCGCCAAGTGCAAATTGGCTTACCAGACATGAAAGGTCGTGAACAAATTCTTGCGGTACATGTCCGTAAAGTACCACTAGGAAGTGATGTCGACTTATCTGTCCTAGCTCGAGGCACGCCGGGCTATTCGGGGGCAGAACTGGCAAATTTAGTCAACGAAGCGGCATTATTTGCCGCGCGTCGAAACAAACGCCTAGTCACCATGGACGAATTTGAAGAAGCCAAAGATAAAATCAACATGGGTACTGAAAGACGGTCACTAACCATGACACAAGAGCAGCTCATATCAACAGCATACCACGAAGCTGGACACGCTATTATTGGCCACTTAATGCCTGATCACGATCCAATCCACAAAGTCACCATCATTCCGCGCGGACGCGCCCTTGGTGTCACCTTCTTCTTACCAGAAGGTGATCGTGTCAGTGAAAGTCGTGAAAAGCTTGAAGGTGACATTGCCACGCTTTATGGTGGACGATTAGCAGAAGAGCTCATCTATGGCGAAAATAAGATCTCAACAGGTGCATCAAATGATATCAAAGTAGCCACACAATATGCACGAGCCATGGTCACCCAGTGGGGCTTTTCTGATCGCTTAGGACCACTGTTCTACGAAACAGACGACAATGGATATGGACGACCAAAAGACATATCTGACGAAACAGCTCGCATTATTGACGAAGAAGTCAAAGCCATTATTGACCGCAATTATCAGCGCGCTCGTAAAATCTTAACGGATAATATTGACGTACTACATGCAATGAAAGATGCACTAATGAAATACGAAACCATTGGTTCAAAACAAGTTGCAGACTTAATTGCTCGTCGTCCACTCACCACACCAGATGACTGGACAGAAAGTGACGAACAGGCAGCAAAACAGATCCCAAATGAAGGGAATGACACGCCGCCACAATCAGAAAGCTAAAATTCAAAAAATAAAACGCGCTACGGCGCGTTTTTTCTCGATAAAATACCTTAAGATAAATACAATCACATAATATAACCCTAATAAGGCTGTGAATCATGGAAATACAGTTTCAAAATCAAATAATGGATCTCTCGTTCCCACAAGTCATGGGCATTGTTAACATGACACCCGATTCGTTTTCTGACGGAGGAAGTTATAACAACCTTGATGATGCTATGCGCCGTGTTGACAGCATGATTCAAGCTGGTGCCACATTCATCGACGTCGGCGGCGAATCTACGCGCCCCGGCGCAACCGAAGTATCAGTTGACGAAGAACTAAACCGCGTTGTGCCATTGGTTGAAAAAATAGCCCGATATTTTGATGTATGGATTTCGGTCGACACATCAAAACCACAAGTTATGACCGAATCGGCCAAGGCTGGCGCACACCTAATCAATGACATCCGTGCACTAACGCTCCCCGGCGCAATGGAAGCTGCAGCACAAACGGGCTTACCGGTTTGCGTCATGCACATGCAGGGAGACCCTCAAACCATGCAAAACGCACCACACTACGAACAAGATATCTATCAAGAAGTCGATGACTTTTTTGCAAAACAGATCGAACGCTGCATAAGCGCCGGCATCGACCGTCAAAAAATCATACTCGACCCCGGTTTTGGATTTGGAAAAACACTAGCGCACAATTACCGACTATTAGCCATGCTTGAACAATTCCACCATTTCAACCTACCTTTATTAGTCGGCATGTCCCGAAAATCTATGATAGGACAAGTGCTAAATGTCCCACCACAAGAACGAATGTTAGGTAGTGTATCTTGTGCGGTAATAGCGGCAATGAAAGGCGCACAGATTATTCGAGTGCATGATGTAAAAGAAACGTTTGATGCATTAAGAATTGTGCAGGCGACACTTGCAGAAAGGTAATAAGGTATAGTTTTTTTGATCAAAAACCAAAAAACTTTAATAAAATCAATACATTTTCTAACCGCTTTTTGTGAGTAAATAAGGTGTTTTTTTGTGAAATAAAAACGTTTAAATTAATGCGCTTTTTTAATTTTGTTTTTGTTTTAGTTTTAGATTTAGCCTTAGCTTAAATCCTCATCATTCATCTGCGCCATAAACCAATGTTGCCAACCCGTAGTCTGCTTTTGGATGTTGTCGATGGATTGGTTGAATAAAGCAAAAGCACCGTGTGATATCATTTTCATTTTCCAACCTACACACAATAGCCCTTTGATAACATCTAACGAGGCGCGAATATGTTGTA
>NZ_JBXSQH010000028.1:0-12453 GCF_057063525.1 Gilliamella sp. X-46
ACATATCACCAACCAATTCATAACAAGGGCGTTCACTGAAGTTATAAGCCACAATTTCCCGATTGTATAAATCTAATATAGGTGATAAATACAGTTTTTTACTTCCCACTTTAAACTCAGTTGCATCCGTTACCCATTTCTGACCAGGTTTAGTCGCCTTAAAATCACGGTTTAATAGATTGGGCACAGCACTAAGACGACATTTATAAGAACGATATTTCTTTCCTCTTATCAAGGATTTTAAGCTCATTTCTTTCATTAAACGTAGCACCTTTTTATGATTCACAATGACATTCTTATTTTGTAATTCAGCCGTAATTCGTCGATAACCATAGCGACTAAAGTTATCTTCATAAATCTTGATAATAAGCGCTTTTAATTCACTATTTTTATCAATTTTAGATTTAGCCGAATCGTGATAGTAAAAAGTACTTCGCGACAAACCTGATGCGCTAAGCAATTTATTTAAGGGGTATTTTTTCCTTAATTCATCAACTATTTGATACTTTTCTTTTTTTCTAATCTCTTTTGTCGAAGTAAGGCATCCAACTTTTTTAGATAAGCCACCTCCACTTCAAGGTCACTGACCATTTCGAGCAATTCTTCTTTTGTTTTTTCACTATTTTTTTTAACTTTTTGAGCCATTTTTTTATCTGCTTTTCCCTGTGGTGGATTCGGTGTCATTGAAAAACCTGCTTTGCCCTATTTTTGGTATATTTTAAACCAGTGGCCTACATATCCAAAGTGTATATCAAACGCCAAAGCAGCTTGATTTTGTGAAAGATGATTGTCTATAAAATACCTGACCACTTTGTATTTAAAATCTGGAGAAAAATACCTTGGTTTTGTGACGGGTTTTAGTCCTTCAATGCCTTTTCTTTTATATAACTTTACCCACGACTCCACTGTACCGACAGGCACTTGAAAGTGCCAAGCGGTTAAACCATAATCATCATTACTCTTAAAATAATGTTCAATGACTTGTTTTTTAAAATCGAATGGATATTTTTTGGCCATAATTTTGTTCCCAAAAGTAGATTTAAACAATCCAACTTTTGGGGGGCAGTTCAGAATTCCCTAACAACCCGCGCTTTGGCTGCAGAATGTGGCCTGCGGCTCCCCTCCGCCGTCGCTCGGTCTTGACGCACCGTTTGTGGACGCGCTCCCGCGCCCACAAACTCGCCAAACATCCTTGTTTGGCGTGCTAACCTCGCTCTGTTGTCGGCACATTCTGACGCCCGAATAAGACAAACAACATAACCATCCTTATTTGGAAAATATTATGTTTTTATAATTATATGATTGATTTTATTTGAATTAAACGCCTACACGGCGTTAAGGAAGCGGGCATTGAGAACAGCTAAAACCGTGCATTTCTAAACCACCTACACGGCGTTAAGGTAGAGCTCAAGATTTGATAAATCTTGCTATATAAAGATAAACAACAATTTCATCTTTGAAAACCCTTTTTTTGAACAACCTATTAACATATTGATTTTATTTAATTTTAAATTATCGTTAAAAAAGGGTTTGGAGCGGTTAACTTGCTGTTATTAGGGCGCTATTCGTGGTTTTGTTGATTTGTTGTATGTCGGCGCTTTGCTTAGGTTATGTAAGCGGTTGATTTTCCTTGAAAATACAAAAATAAAAACTTCAATAAAATCAATACCTTTCCTGACCACTTTTTGGATGTAATTGCATTGTTTTTTACAAAAAACAATTCACCAAAAAGCACCTAAGATTATGTTGTCTGTCTTATTCCGGCGTCAGAATGTGCCGACAACAGAGTGAGGTTAGCACGCCAAACAAGGATGTTTGGCGAGTTTGTGGTGCGTCGGGAACGCGTCCACAAACGGTGCGTTAAGACCGAGTGGCGGCGGAGGGTAGCCGCAGGCCACATTCTGCAGCCAAAGCGTGGGATTGCAAAGGGAATTCGCTCTAATTCCCTTTGCTCGGACGTGGTCACTGTGGCTGTTTTGTCCACCCAAGGTCAAAACGTCCGAAACCTTGCCGTACTATAAATAGACCACGAATTTAAACCGCCACAGTGTAATCACTAGGATTGCCAATCACGCTTTCAGCATCGGCGGGGGGGCGTTATTCTTTGTTAGATTGTCCTCTCAAGCACCATAATCGCCCCCGCGGCCCAAGGATTAAGGATTAAGGACTAAGAAATAAAAGCTAAGGTGTGGTGCAAATAGCAGGAAGGTTGTAGTCGCCGCTGTCGGCGTTGCCGCGGTCAACGTTGCCGTAGTACGAGCCGACAACGAAGCCATTGCTACCTGTTACGTCGCTTGTCCAGTGGCTGTAGCTGACGAAGCCCGCATCAGCGTAGTTGAGCATGGAGCCCCACTCCGTGAAAAACCCAGCACCTATGTGACGCATGTAATAATCACCAGATGAATGAGGCAAGGCGCCATCTATGCCATTTATACAGGGGAACCAAGTTTGATCTGTACCCCAACACTTCGCGTTAGTTAAATCCCTAACCCCAGCAAGACGATAACCCAAACGACTACACCAAGTGGATTGGTTAGACTGAGTATCAAATTTATTACTCCGATTGACGAACCACTGCTTTAACACAAATCCATACCTCACTTCATTACCACGACCATCCCTACCCACCAACTCAAAGGTCTGCGGCAAAGATGGCAACGGAGTAAGCGGACTAGGATTATCTGACAATATTTGAGTGTTATCCGCCTTAGGACCGCTTAACTTAACACGTGCGACAACTTTTCCCCTATCAGCACTAGGAATCCAATATTCATTAGCTGCTACACTTGTCACCGTAGCCGTTATTCCACCACGCGTGACCGGAGACCACGTCAACTGACTTTCATCCACTCCAGCAGGCATCTCTAAGTCAAAATACACCCCATCAGCACCCGTTGTCGGAAAGTTTCGGTCGTAAGATGATGAATCATTTGACTGAGTTAAAAAACCCTTTGTAGGACTCCATATGTTAGATGGGCCGGCAAAGCGAGGGTCGTCGATATAATTGATGCCAGTAGTACCACCCAATAACAAATTCGGCCTTGCGTGACTCACAAAGTAACAAACACCAGAACCACTGTCATACGGATTAATATAATAATCCACCGTAGCTCCACTGAAACTAGTCCTATTAGGAACTCCGTACCGGGTCTGTAAATATCCCCCTGTACTACTTAATCTTACCTTATAAGGAGCATTACATATACTTAATGCATCACTACGATTAACTCTATTGCCTTTTTGTCCGTAAACGATACCGATATACTCCCCGATACACCATTTACAGCCGGCTCATCTCCATCATCATCTCCCCAATTACTCTGAACAACCAAATCATTCATACTAATTGAACTCTGTGACGACGGAACGACCATTGCTATATGATCTAAGTTACTCCCCACATACGGCAAACTTATCGGATTTGTCGCACTTGATGTATTTGTCGACGGCGTGATTACCCGACCATCCTGCAACCAAATAGACAACAAACTGTCTACATCTGTTACCTTTGTCCGACCACCGTCGAACGTTAAATACGGTGCACTACCTTCTATTTCCTTTGATGTATTTGCCGTCAATGCCATAGAACACTGCGCATACGACAATAAGAGTAGTGGCGCAAAGAACAACGTGGATTTTGATAATAACGAGAATTTAGATAACCATTTGGAAATCGGCAATAGCCTTACCGATAAACTCGACGAGTTCAATAAGCTCGATAACTTCGATGATAAAAATAAAGCTCCTGAGGAATCTTGATGACTGTAGTAACTTTGATACCCCAAAAGATACATCAAATAATTACAATACATAACAACCTACCTTTTAAATAAATTTTTTATGGGAATTTCAAGATTGTTACTCAATGATTAGGACTTTTATCTGGATGAAAGATTGTATTCTGCCACAAAATAAAGAACAGCTTATTTTTGTTTATTTTTGTAAGGTTTTGTTAATAGAATAATGTCTTGGAAACGTTTTTGGCAGTTGTTCGGATTAAAAACAGCAAAACAAAAACATCAATAAAATCAATATCTTTTCTGACTGATTTTTGCTAAAGATGATCTCTCCTTTTTCAACATAGAAAATAGTGTATATTAGGTTTAAGTTGAATATAACCATTTTTGAATCACGAAACAATGAATATAAAAAAAACGCTCGCAATTTGTGGTTACAGCGGTAGCGGTAAAACAACCTTGTTGGAAAAGGTTATTCCGTTACTTGTTGAGCAAGGTTTTAAGGTAGCAACTTTAAAACATGCACATCACGATATTGAATTTGATACTCCAGGAAAAGATAGCTACAAATTACGTAAAGCAGGATCGTTACAAACAATTGCCGCATGTGATAATCGTTATGCTTTTATTTGCGAAACCCCTAACAAACCTGCTGATTTGCAGACTTTAGTTAATCAATTTTCTGATGTTGATGTTATCTTAGTTGAGGGATTTAAAGATGAGCAAATCCCTAAAATTATTTGTCATCGAAGCCATGTTCAAAAACAGTTTTTCATCGATGATTTTACTTTGGCTATTGCTAGTGATGAGCCTTTAGATACGAATGTGCCAAGATTTGATATTAATCAGCCAATTCAGATTGTTGAGTTTATAAAAAGTTATTTATTAAAACGTTAATATATCGTATCTTATTTGCTAATTTTTTACGTTACTTTACCTGAATCAGCATGAAGCCTTTATTCAAAAAATTTTTAAACATAACTAAAAAAGTGATAATTGGATTTGTGCTATTGTCCGTTTTGCTTGTTTTATTAATGCGTTGGGTCGATCCTTTTGGTTCTATGTTGATGGTAGAAAGAAAAATCACTCATTGGAATATTACTCAACAACGCACATGGAAAGATTGGGATCAGATCTCTAATAATATTAAAATAGCAGTTATTGCCGCCGAAGATCAAAACTTTTCTAATCATTGGGGATTTGATTTTAAGGCGATTAATCTGGCTTTACAATATAATCAAAATAATAAAAAAATTCGTGGCGCCAGTACCATTACGCAGCAAGTCGCCAAAAATATTTTTTTATGGCCATCGCGCAGTTGGGTTCGTAAAGGGTTTGAGTCGTGGTTTACGCTTTGGATCGAGCTTACTTGGTCTAAACAGCGCATACTTGAAATTTACTTAAATAGCGTTGAATGGGATGAGGGCGTTTTTGGTGTTGAAGCGGCTTCACGCCACTATTTTAACGTTAGTGCTAGCCAATTAACTCCTACTCAAGCAAGTTTACTGGCTGCTATTTTACCTAATCCAAGAAAATGGAGTCCTGTTAACCCCAATAGTAATATTCAAAGAAAAGCAGAATGGATTCGTACTCAAATGAATAATTTGGGTGGTAAGTATTATTTAGATAAGCTCAAATGATAGCTAGATCAGTGTCGCTATAAATTTAGGTACCACTTTACTTGCTGGCCCGTAAATTTTGGTTTGAAATAGACTTTCACCTAGACTTGGCTCTAAATTAAGTTCAATCGATTTAGCACCAGCTTGATTAGCTATTTGTACAAAACCAGCAGCAGGATAGACATTGCCTGATGTGCCAATGGATATAAAGTAATCTGCTTGCGAAAGTGCATCATAAATTTGTTCCATTTGTAGGGGAATTTCACCAAACCAAACTATATGTGGACGAATTAATTTGTTTTGTTGATAATTCACATCGTTAAAGCAATCAATTATCTGTCCTGTTTTTTCATTACGCACTTTTAATAACTCACCATGCATGTGTATTATATTTTTAGATCCAGCTTGTTCATGTAAGTTATCCACATTTTGTGTCACAATTAAGACGTTATCAGTGCCTAATTTCTGTTCTAACTCAGCTAGCGCAAAGTGGGCAGCATTAGGCTTTACGTTTGGTTTTTGTAATTTACGGCGCAACATATTATAAAAATCATGTACCGCTGTTGGGTTGCGCATATAACCTTCGTAAGTTGCTACATCATTAACATCATAACCTTCCCATAATCCATTTTGGGCTCGAAACGTTGATAAACCCGATTCGGCCGAAATACCAGCCCCGGTTAGAATAACTATTTTAGGTATCGTCATAATGCATTGCACCTTTATAATTTAACTAAGGTTATTGAAAGTAAAATATTAACCAGTTATTGGCTGTATTCGGTAGTAAAAATATGCAAAGCGGGCTTGCTGAGTTTTTGATATTGACTGTAAGCACTTGCCACTTTTAATCGAATATCAGCCTTGGATTCGCCATTTAACCAACTGTTAATCATTGCATGTACACTATAAGCTTCTGGCGCCATACGATGCAAAGTTAAAATGAGCGGCGTAATACCTAGGCGCGATAGTGGTGGTGTAAAATATTGTTGGCTTTTGCAAGCAAATACCGCTGCATAACGTGATTTTTGTTTTTCTTGTTGTTCTTTTGATAATGTATCCCAGCGCCAGCTATCAGGCAGATACTTCTTCCATGACCATTCCATTAATGAATCGTGGCCAATATAGACAACCAGATTAGCACTGCCACCTGCCATGATCGTTTTATCGCTTAATTTAAACGCTTTTACCTTTTTGCCTGCTGAGTAGTCAATAAAATCATCAACAGTATCGTTAATATATTTGCCATTATACGCCTGTGCAATTAGATAGACATCTTTGTCTTGGTGTTTATAAATAATTTCTTCTAATATTATTCCTGATTTGGGTCGATTAATTTGTACAATTTGCCACTCTTTTTGCTTAGCAAAATAGGTTTTAAAACCATAAGCCGCCCCCCAATAAAGGTTGTTTTTGGGATCTTGACCATTACCTATCGCCTTTGGAACAGGTGCAATCTTTTGATATTTGTTATCACAAAGTGCCACCAAAACATGGATCACTTTGGGTTCGGCAAAGCAGGGAAAGGAGAGTATAAAATAAATAGTAGTTGCAAACCATAACTGTGATTTTATTGCCTTCATTAATCTACTCTTTATCTGTATATTCTAATATATCACCCGGTTGGCAATCTAGATGTTTGCAGATTGCCTCGAGCGTTGCAAGTCTAAATCCTTTTACTTTGCCTTGCTTAAGTAATGATAAATTTTGTTCTGTAATACCTATCGCCACCGCTAAGTCTTTGGATTTTATTTTACGTTTTGCTAGCATTACGTCTAAATTTATTATAATTGGCACATGTGGCTCCTTTTAAATAAATTGTTTATTTTCTTCAGCTAGTTGGCAAGCCTTTTTTAGTATTTGACCTATAAGCATAATACTCATGGCAGGAAATAGCGTTATAATATCATCACTAGAAAAAGAAATAGAAAAGTAACGTGCTGACGACTCTTGATTATAAGTTAAGATCATTGTTAATAAAGGTTCAGATAAAAAACTTATAACCACCCAAAAAACAAGCAATTTGCCAAATACGTAACAACGGTTAGCTGATTTTACCGAAAAATACTCTGATTGACTGTAATAAATAAACAATAATCTAAGTTGATAAAACGCATAAGCTAAAATAAGTATTAATGAAGTATCAATTAACGTTGCGATAGTCGCTTGCCATCCAGATAACGATTTAGGATCAACATTATCAATCCCACTTTGGATAAAAGAAAACCCTCCAAATTCAAGCCCAATATTTTGCATATCAAAAAAATAATACAAGAATGGGCATATTGAGCTAATTAACATAATTAGAATAGGAATTAATGTTAATAATGCCATGAAGCGACAATATTGATTCAATCGAGAATGTGTTTTAGTCATATCTGTGTTCATCTTTATATCCTTTCTTTTATAAAACTGTACACAATATAACATAAATAAAGCATAAAACAATAAAAAATTAAAACAAAACGATAATTTTTTATTGTTTTATTAGGTTGGAGTACAAAAAAAAACCTTACTTTTTTATCAGTAAGGCCTAAGAAGTTAACAATAACAAATCAACTATGCTTCAATAGCAACTCGTAATTTTTTCATTGCATTTTTTTCGAGTTGGCGAATACGTTCAGCTGAAACACTATATTTATCAGCTAAAACTTGTAATGTAGACTTACTATCATCCGAGTCTAACCAACGCGCTTTGATGATATCTTGGCTACGTTCATCCAATTTTAATAATGCATCATGTAACTTATCTGTTGCATCATTTTCCCAATTGTCATTTTCAATTGATTTTGAAAAATCAGAATTGCTATCTTCTAAGTAAAGTGCTGGCGCAACAATTGAATTATCATCGTCATCACTATCTATATCAAATGACATATCTTGTGCTGACATGCGTGATTCCATTTCAAGTACATCTTTACGGCTGACACCTAACTCATCAGCCACCATATCAACTTCAGCATTATTAAACCAACCTAAACGTTGTTTGGTCTTTCTTAGGTTAAAAAATAATTTTCTTTGTGCCTTAGTCGTGGCCACTTTAACAATACGCCAATTTTTTAATACGTATTCATGAATTTCGGCTTTTATCCAGTGCACAGCAAATGAGACTAGACGCACACCCATTTCTGGATTAAAACGACGCACAGCTTTCATTAAACCAATATTACCTTCTTGAATTAAATCAGCTTGTGGTAAACCATAACCTGAATACCCACGAGCAATGTGCGCAACAAAACGCAAATGAGATAATATCAATTGTCTTGCTGCATCAACATCGTCATGATAATAAAGTTTTTCACCTAATGATTTTTCTTCTTCTGCTGTTAGCATCGGATAGGTATTAACTGCGCGAATGTACGATTCAATATTACCTTGTGGAATTAAAGCACCTACTTGCATTTTTATATCAGTACTCATTTAACTCCCCCTTTAAATTAACTAGTTGTTGCTACATAGATAAAATGCAACAATTAAAAACGTTAAACTAACGTTCACTTATTAATTAGACCTTCAAGTTGTAAATTAGTTCATATTTTTTATTTAAAATTACTAAAAGATCTTGCTAGGCTCAATACTTACCAAAACTAATATACATTTTAATTAGTTACGTCAAAATAGCTAGGTAATTTGTGTCATTTTTAAATATTTTTTAGTCGCAACTAACGATGAAAGCCATCCAATAATGATAGTAATAAGTATAATTAATAAGCTTTCATCCCATAGTAAGCCTTCAATATGAATAATTGTTCCAAAAGCATCAGAAACATTCAATATAATTGATTCTATTTGAAAGATAAATATTTCCGATAATACCAACGAAACAACAGAGCTAACAAAACCAATAAAAATACCGCTATATAAAAAAGGACGTAAAATAAAACCTTCTGTTGCACCAATTAATTGCATAACAACTATAGTTTGTTTTCTAGCAAAAATAGTTAAGCGAATACTATTACCTATTACAAGTGATACAGCAATAATCATAAATATCGAAATAATCCATACAACAGATTTGACCATATTCGTTAACGCAGTTAATCGGGTAAACCAGCTATCATCTAATTTTATATCATCTATGCCATCAAGATTAAGTAATTGAGCTTGTAACTGATGCAATATGGCTGTTTTTTTTGCTTCTTCTTTCGGTACAATTATTGCGACAGCGGGTAATGGATTTTCATCTAATAAATCCAATGCACTACTAAATCCTGACCATGTTTTAAATTCTTCAATTGTCTTTTCTCGAGAAAGATAATTCACTTGTTCAACTTCCGAATAAGACTTAAGTTTAGCGATCAATTCAGTTGTTTGTTCAGGTGTTAATTCTTTATTAATATAAACCGTTAAATTTGGCGTTGGATACCATTGTTGAGCTGTTTGATTAGCATTTTTCCAAAGTAGATAACTAATAGTAGGTAGAGTAATTGAGATAGCAATAACAAAAACGGTCAATAATGAGGCAAAAATATGCTGAGAAAAATCATTAAAAGTATTACGCCAAGCATAGCCAATTTGTCTTTTCCAACGTGAAAAAAAACTATTGCTGTCTTTTTTCTTTAATTTAGTCGGTTTAATATTAGCGTAACTCATTAATTTTTAACCTCTAAAAACCCTTGATTTAAATGCAGTATTCGATGATGCTTGCGACGAATAAGCCCCATATTATGGGTTGCCATCAAGACTGTTACGCCTGCTTGGTTAAATTCTTCAAAAAGTTTTAAAATATCCTTAGACAGTTTATCATCTAAATTACCAGTCGGTTCATCAGCAAGCAGGACAGTTGGACGATTAACAATTGCTCGAGCTATCCCCACTCGCTGCTGTTCACCGCCGGATAACTGTATTGGATAAAATTTCATTTTATTTAGTAATCCAACTTTATCTAAAGAGGCAGACACGCGCCTTTTAATTTCCTCCGCCGGTTTACCTAAAATAATTAATGGAATAGCTACATTATCATAGACGGTATGATCCATCAGTAATTGATGATCTTGAAAAATCATGCCAATTGTGCGACGCAAAAAAGGCATATCTTGTCGCCTTAAACTAGAAACATCAATACCATTTAGTAATACTTTGCCATCATTAGCTTTTTCTAATCCACAAATTAATCGCATCAGCGTACTCTTACCTGCGCCAGAATGTCCTGTTAAAAATGCCATTTCTCCAGACAACAGGGTAAAGCTTATATTTTGTAATGCCGATTTACCACCAGAATAAACTTTACTTACACGCTCAAATTGAATCATGATTTCTCTCTATTCTTATGTTTCATCAAACAAGGCATTGATAAAATCATCTGCAACAAAAGGTCTTAAATCTTCAATTTTTTCACCCACACCAATATAACGGATAGGGATATTAAACTGATCTGCAATACTAAAGATAATACCACCTTTTGCTGTACCATCTAATTTAGTCAATGTCATTCCTGTTACACCGACTGCTTCATTAAATAATTTTGTTTGGCTAATAGCATTTTGGCCAGTACCTGCATCAATCGTTAACATAATTTCATGAGGCGCTGTTTCATCTTGCTTTTTAATCACTCGTACTATTTTTTTTAACTCATCCATTAAATGAGATTTGTTTTGTAATCGACCAGCAGTATCAGCAATCAATACATCGATTTTCTTTGCTTTTGCTGCTTGTATTGCATCAAAAATAACAGATGCCGAATCTGCATTGGTATGCTGTGCAATAACGGGGATATGATTACGTTCCCCCCAAACTTGCAATTGTTCAACAGCAGCAGCACGAAATGTATCGCCAGCAGCCAGCATAACTGATTTACCTTGTTGCTGAAATTGACGGGCTAATTTACCAATTGTCGTGGTTTTACCTACACCGTTAACACCAACCATTAAGATAACAAATGGATTATGGCTATTAGTATCAAGAGGTTTATCAACTCCATCTAAAATAGATTTCATTTCTTGTTTTAACAGCTCATGCAAAGCATCTGCATCTTTTAATTCTTTTCTTGATGCTTGCTTTGTTAAGTTGTCTATAATTTTTTGTGTTGTATCAAAGCCCACATCAGCAATAAGTAACTGTTCTTCTAGCTCTTCAAATAAAGCATCGTCGATCTTTTTTCCTTTAAATAGACTTAAAAAACCAGATCCAATATTCTGCTTAGTCTTAAAAAGACCTTTTTTTAAACGGGAGAAAAACCCTTCTTTTTTTTGTTCAATCATAAATAATTTATCCCACGATCATTTAAAGATCATTGTATCTTATTTTAGAATAAAGCCCAATCCATTCGATCTTTTAAAAAGATTGTAAAAGCAATATTTTGTGATCCATCACCAATAAATAACGCTGATTACAAATAAAGATCTCGAGTTGTGATAAATCGCCATTCACTTAATGGTAATTGGTGAGTAAATAGATTATATTTTCCAATCTGCACACGCACTAGGCGTAAACAGGGAAATCCGACCGCAGCACACATCCTTCTGACTTGTCGATTTTTTCCTTCTGAGATTGTCATACTTATCCATGAAGTAGGTATTGTTTTGCGTTCTCTAATAGGAGGATCTCTTTTCCATAGCTGCAATGGTTCATCAAGAAAGGTTACTGTGGCTGGCTGTGTGTAAAATTCTTTTAATTGCACACCAGTTCTTAGCTTATCTATAGCCTGTTGATTAATAAGACCTTCAACTTGTACCCAATAAGTTTTTGGCAATTTAAACTTTGGTGAACTAATTTTAGATTGTAATTTACCATCACTAGTTAACAATAATAACCCTTCACTATCGGTATCTAACCGCCCAGCAGGGTAGAAATTAGGTAAATTTATAAACTCTTTTAACGTCTGATATTTTTCATGTGGCGAAAATTGAGTCGTCACATTAAACGGTTTATTAAAGGCTATTAAAGTGTTCATTTCTGACATTTTTTACCATTTATATTAATAAAATAAAACAGCAAAAGCAAAAAAGCCCAGCATGACTGCTGGGCTCTCTCTAATTTAAAAGTCTGGCGGCACCCTACTCTCACATGGGTAATACCCACACTACCATCGGCACTACGGCGTTTCACTTCTGAGTTCGGCATGGGGTCAGGTGGGACCACCGCGCTATTACCGCCAGACA
>NZ_JBXSQH010000029.1:0-5687 GCF_057063525.1 Gilliamella sp. X-46
TGGTTATAAGCCTTTAAAAAAAGACCTTCTTTCAAAAAATGTATCGGATTTTCACTTAATGCTAATTTTTGTTCTATTTCCATTACATGACTTCTCTTTATTTATTTGATTTTACCCCTGAGCCACCGCCATCGACACTTTCAGCGTCGCCGGCGGCGGGGGCGGCGCGATTGTGGCTTCGCCGCAACAGCGCAACCCTAAGGGAAATGCCCCAACTTACGCGGGGGCGTTATTCTTTGTTAGATTATCCTCTCAGGCACCATAACCGCCTTCCATGCCCTAAGGATTAAGAACTAAACGCTAAACTCTAAGGTGTGATGCAAACACCAGAAACGTTGTTGCTGCCTCTATAATCACTTATAGCGATACTGCTCGGAAAAGAGCCTGAGACAAAGAACCATCTATTATTCACAAACTCACTCGTCCAGTAATTGAAGTATTTGAAGTCCGCATCAGCGTAGATTTCCATATCGCCCCATTCCGAGAAAAAACCTGCACCTATGTGACGCTGGTAATGATTACCAGATGAACTAGGTGTGGCGCCGACAGAACCTTGGCAAGATGGACTAGAACCCAAACCAGAACAAACCGCATTGGTTAAATCTCTTACCCTAGGCATCCGATAGCCCAAACGACTACACCAAGAGGATTGGTTAGACTGAGTATCAAATTTATCACCCCGATTGACGAACCACTGTCTCAACACAAATCCATAACGAACCTCATTACCTCGACCATCCCTACCCACCAACTCAAAGGTCTGTGGTAAAGATGGCAACGGAGTAAGCGGACTAGGATTAGAATTCCTCCACTGGCTTCTTGCCTCTGGACCATGCAACGTTACCCGTGTTACATAACTGGATTTATCAGTAATCCAATTATCAAATTCTTTACGCCACCCTCCTGGGTTTCTGAACCTCCCTGATCGCGGCCTTGTCCTACTCACCGTTGCACGTATACTACCACTTGTATTAACTGTCCAATTCAACTGACTTGCATCTACCCCAGTAGGAATATCCAAATCAAAATACAATCCATCTGCCCCCGTGGTTGGAAAATTTCGGTCGTAAGATGATGGGTTTGTTGATTGAGTTAGAAAGCCCTTAGTAGGACTCCATATGTTAGATGGACCGGCATAACGTGGTTCATCACCATAGTAAACGTTGCCAGTACCACCATATAACAAATTCGGCCTGACCGAACAAATAGCGGGATGTGACGGCAAAGTGATATAATAATCCGCTGTTCCTCCACTAAATGTACTACTATTTGGCACACCATACTGCGTAACTAAATTCCCCCCTGTACTACTTAAAGTTACCTTATAAGGTACATGACATATACTTAATGCATCATTACGACTAACGGTAGTGCCATTTTTATCCTTTATTGTTAAATCTATACGCCCTGATGCTGTTACTCCATTAGCACCCTGTCCATCCCCATCATCATCTCCCCAATTTCCTTGGCTGATTAGACTATTTAAACTAGTAGAGGTTGCACCCGACGGTATTACCATGTGAATATCATTAAATGTATAATTACCTCTAGGTAACATTATCGGATTGGTAGCACTTGATGTGTTAGCTGACTGAGTAATACGTCTTCCATCTGGCAACTCGATTGCCAAAAAAGTATCCGTATTAGTTGCCTTTGTCTGTCCCCCATCAAATGTTAAATATGGCGCACTACCTTCAATTGCTCTTGATGTATGTGCCGTTAATGCCACAGAACCCTGTGAATACGACAACAAGAACAACAACGCGAAGAACAATGCCGATTTAAATAACAATGAAGGTCTAAACCATAATGGAGGTTTGGATAGCAATGGCGGCCCTAATAACCACTTGGATATCGACGATAATTTTACCGAACATGTGGCCGATGACCTGACCAAAGCGGTTTCCGACGATATTTCCAAAGATGTTGCCGAAGTACCCGCCGAAAACATCGCCAGTAAAGACCTCGATGACGGCGTCCATTTCGCTACGCGAAATGACCTCGCTGATGAAAATAAGAACTGTGTCTGTTTTAGACTACGGTGAAATTGAAAAAGATTTTGGGCATAGGTTTGGCAGGCCAGATGCCAGATGCCAGATGCCAAGTATGATAGCGCATTTCGATCATCCTGTCAAGTAATTTTTTGTTTTATTTGAATTTTTTATAACTAACTGCTCAACTAATGAGCACTCCCTTGCTTTGAAAGCGTTTAAATTATAATCGCTTGAATAATAATGTGCTACCTTTTTTGTTAAAAATTTGTAAAGTTTTGTTAAAGGATGAGTCAGCCTATGTTGGCGGGCTACTGAGGACAACTTTTGCTGGTGGTTTTTGGTTAAAAACCACCAAATAAAAACCTCAATAAAATCAATACCTTTTCTGACCGATTTTTGTTTAAAAATCGTCCTTTATTTGCACCATCCTCTCCTTAAGCCGAAGGACTAAAACTAAGGTGCGGTACAAACAGCAAGTTCTGTATAAGATTGGCTATGGTCATGGTGGGGATAGACGTAGATTCTGCCATCGTACGCACTGGCTCGGCTGACAAGGCCTGATATGTCGCCTGCCCAATAGTAGCTGACAACGAAGCCCGCATCAACGTAATTGTACATGAGTCCCCACTCAGTGAAAAAACCTGCACCAATGTAACGCTGGTAATAATTACCACCTGAAGATGGCGTAGTACCATCTATACCATGTATACATGAGAACCAACTATTATCAACACCACACTTCGCGTTAGTCAAATCATTAACCTTAGAAAGTCGATAACCCAAACGATTACACCAAGATATTTGATTAGATAAAGTCTCCATTTTATTCCTTCTATTGATAAACCACTGCTTCAACACAAATCCGTACTTCACCTCATTACCACGATTATCCCTACCCACCAACTCAAAGGTCTGTGGTAAAGAGGGTACGGTTAGTGATCTAGGATTACTTGATTGTATTCGAGAGCTATCCGCCTTAGGACCAATGATCGTCACCCGCGTTACATTCTTGGATTTATCAGTAATCCAACTATCGGCTTCTATGGGCTGTCCACCTGGCGGGATGAATGTGCCTGAATGTGGCCTTGTCCAACTCACTGTAGCCGTTGGAATGGCAACACATTTTCAAACAAAAAAATTAAGGGATAAGTGTTTTTTAAATTCAACGGGAGGCAAGTAGCCTAACGAAGAATGTAATCGTTTATGATTATACCAATAAGCATAAGCCGAAAAAGCGCGTTGTAACTCAGCCGTTGAGTTGAAACGTTGGCCTTTTACAAATTCCGTTTTAATTGTTTTAAATGTCGCTTCCGCTACCGCATTGTCATAAGGACACCCTTTCTTGCTTAATGAATGCGTGATATTAAATGTCTTAAAACAATCCGCTAATAACCGATTATCAAACTCTTTACCTCGGTCCGAATGAAATAAATCTAATTTTGATAATGGCAGTTTAATTTTGCTTAATGCCGACATAACAAGCTCTGCTGTTTTATGTTGACCAACATGGTAACCGACAATCTGTCTATCGGATAAGTTCACTAAAACACATAAATAGTTCCAACGTTGCTTAACTTGAATATACGTTAAATCCGCAACAACAATTTGTTTTTTATCACCTACATCAAATTGTCGTTGCAGGTGATTTTCTGTGGCGGTTTCATTCACTTCCGTATTGTGAGATTGATAACGTTTAACGGTGTATTTTGATACCAGCAATAAGGCTTTCATCACCCGAGCAATGTAACGGCGTGACACCCAAATATTCTCTTTCTGTAAATCAAAACGAATTCGTCTTGTACCATAAGACTGATAGCTCTGATTAAATAGCGTCACGATTTTATTGGCGTGGGGCCCTACTGATTTTTGTCTATTCAATTTACACTGATAATAAGCGTAATATCTTGATAATCCTAAATATTGACATAGTTTTGTTATGCTATAACGATGTCGATTTGCTTTTAGGATAGCGATTTTCGTCCTATTATCAGTGCTGCTTGCTTTAAAATATCGTTTTCCATACGGAGTTGTTTAAGCTCTTTACGCAACGCGATTAACTCTTGTTCTTGTGGACTGCGATTATCTTTTGTTTTAAATGAACCGCTTTGGCTTGATTGCGTTATCCAACGGTCCAATGCTGATGGTGTCAAATCATATTCTGCAACGATTTCACTACGTGATTTACCATGTTGATAAAGACTGACCATTTGGTGTTTAAAATCATCTGTGAATGTTCGTCTTTTGCGTTTAATCTTATTCACATTTGTTCCTTTTTTAGTGGTGATAAGTTTACCTTACCCCTTAAAAAAGTTGTATGAATTAGTGTAGCCGATCCACGTTATCCCACCATGAGAAACAGAAGACCATGTCAACTGACCTCCATCTACTCCCGCTATATCTAAATCAAAATACAAACCATCAGCAGCCGTAGTAGGAAAATTACGACTATAAGATGACAAACTGGTTGATTGAACTAAAAAACCCTTTTTCCGGTTCCAAATGTTAGCCGGGCCAGCGTAATGAAGGTCATCGCCATAGGAATAAGAGCCAAATTTCAAATCCGGCCTTGCGTAACAAACTTTAGGTTGTTGTGAATTCAGGTTGATATAATACACCGCTGAACTACCTCTAAAAATACTACTATTCGGCACGCCATACTGTGTAGCTAAGCTGCCTCCAGTACTACTTAATGTTACTTTATAAGGCGCATTACATATATCTAATGTATCGCTACGACTTACTGTATGGCCATTCTTGTCAGTGAAACTTACCGATATACTTCCCGTCGCCGTTATGCCATTTGCAGCCTGTCCATCTCCGTCATCATCTCCCCAATAATTATATCTAGTGACCAAATCACTTAAACTCACTGAATTCACTGATGATGGGATTAACATATCTATATCTCCCAAAGTACTTCCTGCATAAGGTAATCTTATTGGATTTGCTGCACTTGATGTATTAGTTGATGGCCTGATAACCCGGCCATCCTGCAACTTAATAGACAATAAACTATCTGTGGAAGTCGCCTTAATTCGTCCCCCATCAAATGTTAAATACGGTGCAGTACCTTCAATAACCTTTGATGTATAAGTCGATAACGCATGTGTACTAAACGAACACGGCAATAACAACACCCCCGCAAAGGCCAATGAAAACTTTGATAAGGGGGATAAAAGCTTGAATCTTGATGATAACCCAGACGATGGCGCCAAGCTAGATGGTTTTGATAACTTCGATAATAAGAATGAGGATGAAGTCTGTTTCAGACTACGGTGATATTGAAAAAGACTTAGGGCATAGGTTTGGTTCCATCCATGATAGCGCATTTCGATTGCCTTGTTAGGTAGTTTTTGTTTTATTTGTGTTTTTTATAATAGCCCGTTCAATTAATGAACACTTCTTTGCTTTAAAAGCCCTTAGACTATAGTCGGTTAAAAAATAATGTACTAGTCTTTTTATTAAAAATTTGTAAGGTTTTTTAAAGAGTTAAAGTTGAGATTTTTTTTGTGTGTTTTAGGGGGAATAGTTTTGGTGGTTTTTTACTAAAAACCCTGGATTCAAACATGAAGTGCAATTTTAAACACGGTGGAGTGAAGAAAGTAGAAAGGTGATTTATACTAGCTCCTTCGCACCACCACAGTTTGGAGATTGCTATGTATTATAATCACCTTTCTAGGAAGGAAAGATACT
>NZ_JBXSQH010000030.1:0-1784 GCF_057063525.1 Gilliamella sp. X-46
CCCTTGAGACAGCAAACTAAAGCGGTAAAATGTTTGGTTAATATAAAAGCTGTCAGCTCTTTAAAAAGAAGAAACAGACAATCTGTGTGGGCACTTGCGAGACGAAGAATGAAAAGTCTACGGACTTAAAAATTAAGTCTTGATAAGTGACACTGAAGATTCATTTGAATATGTCAGAGACAGTTATTGAGCATCAAACTTTAAATTGAAGAGTTTGATCATGGCTCAGATTGAACGCTGGCGGCAGGCTTAACACATGCAAGTCGAACGGTAACATGAGTGCTTGCACTTGATGACGAGTGGCGGACGGGTGAGTAAGGTATGGGGATCTGCCGAATGGAAGGGGACAACAGTTGGAAACGACTGCTAATACCGTATAATGTCGTGAGACCAAAGCATGGGACTTTCGGGCCATGCGCCATTTGATGAACCCATATGGGATTAGCTAGTAGGTGGGGTAAAGGCTCACCTAGGCGACGATCTCTAGCTGGTCTGAGAGGATGACCAGCCACACTGGAACTGAGACACGGTCCAGACTCCTACGGGAGGCAGCAGTGGGGAATATTGCACAATGGGGGGAACCCTGATGCAGCCATGCCGCGTGTATGAAGAAGGCCTTCGGGTTGTAAAGTACTTTCGGTGATGAGGAAGGTAGCGTATCTAATAGGTGCGTTAATTGACGTTAATTACAGAAGAAGCACCGGCTAACTCCGTGCCAGCAGCCGCGGTAATACGGAGGGTGCGAGCGTTAATCGGAATGACTGGGCGTAAAGGGCATGTAGGCGGATAATTAAGTTAGGTGTGAAAGCCCTGGGCTCAACCTAGGAATTGCACTTAAAACTGGTTATCTGGAGTATTGTAGAGGAAGGTAGAATTCCACGTGTAGCGGTGAAATGCGTAGAGATGTGGAGGAATACCGGTGGCGAAGGCGGCCTTCTGGACAGATACTGACGCTGAGATGCGAAAGCGTGGGGAGCAAACAGGATTAGATACCCTGGTAGTCCACGCTGTAAACGATGTCGATTTGGAGTTTGTTGCCTAGAGTGATGGGCTCCGAAGCTAACGCGATAAATCGACCGCCTGGGGAGTACGGCCGCAAGGTTAAAACTCAAATGAATTGACGGGGGCCCGCACAAGCGGTGGAGCATGTGGTTTAATTCGATGCAACGCGAAGAACCTTACCTGGTCTTGACATCCACAGAATCTTGTAGAGATATGAGAGTGCCTTCGGGAACTGTGAGACAGGTGCTGCATGGCTGTCGTCAGCTCGTGTTGTGAAATGTTGGGTTAAGTCCCGCAACGAGCGCAACCCTTATCCTTTGTTGCCATCGGTTAGGCCGGGAACTCAAAGGAGACTGCCGTTGATAAAGCGGAGGAAGGTGGGGACGACGTCAAGTCATCATGGCCCTTACGACCAGGGCTACACACGTGCTACAATGGCGTATACAAAGGGAGGCGACCTCGCGAGAGTAAGCGGACCTCATAAAGTACGTCTAAGTCCGGATTGGAGTCTGCAACTCGACTCCATGAAGTCGGAATCGCTAGTAATCGTGAATCAGAATGTCACGGTGAATACGTTCCCGGGCCTTGTACACACCGCCCGTCACACCATGGGAGTGGGTTGCACCAGAAGTAGATAGCTTAACCTTCGGGAGGGCGTTTACCACGGTGTGGTTCATGACTGGGGTGAAGTCGTAACAAGGTAACCGTAGGGGAACCTGCGGTTGGATCACCTCCTTACGAAGAGCTCGTAAGTGTTCACACAGATTGTTTGTTTAGAAGAA
>NZ_JBXSQH010000030.1:2250-5600 GCF_057063525.1 Gilliamella sp. X-46
TAAGTAAATAGAAAGATAAAGCTCTTTAACAATTAGGAACAAGCTGAAAGAAACGAGTTCTCGTTCTTATGCAAAGCTTTTATTGATGCGTGAAATTAAAAGTTAGCGATAATTTTTAGTTGAGACGAATTAGTAGAAGTGAGTAATTAAGGAAGAGAAAAAAGCGTAATTAAAACCAAGACAACTGTGAGTTGTAAGGTTAAGAAATTAAGCGTACACGGTGGATGCCTAGGCAATCAGAGGCGAAGAAGGACGTGTTAATCTGCGAAAAGCGACGGTGAGCTGATAAAAAGCGCTATAGCCGTCGATGTCCGAATGGGGAAACCCAGTGTAGGAGACTACACTATCATATAATGAATTCATAGTTATATGAGGCGAACCGGGAGAACTGAAACATCTAAGTACCCCGAGGAAAAGAAATCAACCGAGATTCCCTAAGTAGCGGCGAGCGAAAGGGGAGTAGCCCAAGCGGGTAGCATATAGTATTAGTGGAAGCGTCTGGAAAGTCGCACGATAGAGGGTGAAAGTCCCGTACACGAAGGTGCGATATGTGGAAGCTTATAGAGTAGGGCGGGACACGTGATATCCTGTCTGAAGAAGGGGGGACCATCCTCCAAGGCTAAATACTCCTGATTGACCGATAGTGAACCAGTACCGTGAGGGAAAGGCGAAAAGAACCCCGGGAGGGGAGTGAAATAGACCCTGAAACCGTGTACGTACAATCAGTGGGAGCTGCTGCCATTAGGTAGTAGTGACTGCGTACCTTTTGTATAATGGGTCAGCGACTTATATTCTGTAGCAAGGTTAACCGAATAGGGGAGCCGAAGGGAAACCGAGTATTAACTGTGCGTTAAGTTGCAGGGTATAGACCCGAAACCCGGTGATCTAGCCATGGGCAGGTTGAAGGTTGGTTAACACTAACTGGAGGACCGAACCGACTAATGTTGAAAAATTAGCGGATGACCTGTGGCTGGGGGTGAAAGGCCAATCAAACCGGGAGATAGCTGGTTCTCCCCGAAAGCTATTTAGGTAGCGCCTCATGAGTAACTGTTGGGGGTAGAGCACTGTTTCGGCTAGGGGGCCATCCCGGCTTACCAACCCGATGCAAACTCCGAATACTGACAAGTTTAATCATGGGAGACACACGGCGGGTGCTAACGTTCGTCGTGAAGAGGGAAACAACCCAGACCGCCAGCTAAGGTCCCAAAGTCATAGTTAAGTGGGAAACGAAGTGGGAAGGCTTAGACAGCTAGGATGTTGGCTTAGAAGCAGCCATCATTTAAAGAAAGCGTAATAGCTCACTAGTCGAGTCGGCCTGCGCGGAAGATGTAACGGGGCTAAAACTATGCACCGAAGCTGCGGCAGTGCACGTAAGTGTATTGGGTAGGGGAGCGTTCTGTAAGCCGTAGAAGGTGTGTTGTGAGGCATGCTGGAGGTATCAGAAGTGCGAATGCTGACATAAGTAACGATAAAGCGGGTGAAAAGCCCGCTCGCCGGAAGACCAAGGGTTCCTGTCCAACGTTAATCGGGGCAGGGTGAGTCGACCCCTAAGGAGAGGCCGAAGGGCGTATCTGATGGGAAACGGGTTAATATTCCCGTACTGGCTATAACTGCGATGGGGGGACGAAGAAGGCTAGGTTTACCATCTATTGGATGGTGGGTTAAGCATGTAGGCGTGTGATTAGGCAAATCCGGTCACTAAGACGCTGAGGTGTGATGACGAGCTGCTAAGGCAGTGAAGTAATTGATGCCCTGCTTCCAGGAAAATCCTCTAAGCTTCAGGTTATAGTTAATCGTACCCGAAACCGACACAGGTGGTCAGGTAGAGAATACTCAGGCGCTTGAGAGAACTCGGGTGAAGGAACTAGGCAAAATGGTGCCGTAACTTCGGGAGAAGGCACGCTGACGGTAATTGAAATCCCACGCGGATGTAGGTGAAGTCAGTCGAAGATACCAGCTGGCTGCAACTGTTTAATAAAAACACAGCACTGTGCAAACACGAAAGTGGACGTATACGGTGTGACGCCTGCCCGGTGCTGGAAGGTTAATTGATGGGGTTATGCGTAAGCAGAAGCTCTTGATCGAAGCCCCAGTAAACGGCGGCCGTAACTATAACGGTCCTAAGGTAGCGAAATTCCTTGTCGGGTAAGTTCCGACCTGCACGAATGGCGTAATGATGGCCAGGCTGTCTCCACCCGAGACTCAGTGAAATTGAAATTGCCGTGAAGATGCGGTGTACCCGTGGCAAGACGGAAAGACCCCGTGAACCTTTACTATAGCTTGACAGTGAACATTGAGCCTTAATGTGTAGGATAGGTGGGAGACAAAGAAGCATGCACGCTAGTGTGTGTGGAGTCGTCCTTGAAATACCACCCTTTAATGTTTGATGTTCTAACCTATACTTCTGAATCGAGGTAAGGGACACTGTCTGGTGGGTAGTTTGACTGGGGCGGTCTCCTCCCAAAGAGTAACGGAGGAGCACGAAGGTTAGCTAATCCTGGTCGGACATCAGGAGGTTAGTGCAATGGCAAAAGCTAGCTTGACTGCGAGAGTGACGGCTCGAGCAGGTACGAAAGTAGGTCATAGTGATCCGGTGGTTCTGAATGGAAGGGCCATCGCTCAACGGATAAAAGGTACTCCGGGGATAACAGGCTGATACCGCCCAAGAGTTCATATCGACGGCGGTGTTTGGCACCTCGATGTCGGCTCATCACATCCTGGGGCTGAAGTAGGTCCCAAGGGTACGGCTGTTCGCCGTTTAAAGTGGTACGCGAGCTGGGTTTAGAACGTCGTGAGACAGTTCGGTCCCTATCTGCCATGGGCGTAGGAAAATTGAGAGGGTTTGCTTCTAGTACGAGAGGACCGAAGTGAACGCACCGCTGGTGTTCGGGTTGTGATGCCAATTGCATTGCCCGGTAGCTACGTGCGGAATAGATAAGTGCTGAAAGCATCTAAGCACGAAACTAGCCTTGAGATGAGTTTTCCCTGAAGAGATTCAGTAAGGTCCGTTTGAGACTAAGACGTAGATAGGTCAGGTGTGTAAGTGTAGTGATACATTGAGCTAACTGATACTAATGAACCGAGAGTCTTAACCTTACAACTCGGAGTTGTTTTGGGTTACGCGATTGATAGAATAAAAGTTGAAATAACAGTTTGTTCCGGATTGAGCGATTGGTGCTGATATGAGATAATGGACACCAATTGAGAAAGAGAAGACAGGATATGTCTGGCGGTAATAGCGCGGTGGTCCCACCTGACCCCATGCCGAACTCAGAAGTGAAACGCCGTAGTGCCGATGGTAGTGTGGGTATTACCCATGTGAGAGTAGGGTGCCGCCAGACTTTTAAATT
>NZ_JBXSQH010000031.1:0-1991 GCF_057063525.1 Gilliamella sp. X-46
AATAGTATTATCAACATGGCGTACTTTGGGTGATATAAAGACTATTTTCCCACCATCGACCACTTTTGTGCGTTTAAATGATTTAGTCAATACTTATCATTATTGGGGAGATGATGATGGAGATGGAGGTGTAACGGCGACAGGGACTTTATGGCTTTCATTAGATGATAAGTATGGAAATACTGTACGTCCTAATGATACATTAGATGCATGTAAGGCGCCTTATAGGGTAACAATAGGTTTAAACCCCGATGGTGCTAGTTTAAGTACACAGTATGGCGTGCCAAATCGTCGTGTATTTTCAACCACTAATGACAGGGAGTATTATTATTTCAAACCGAATGCAAGTTGTTCGTTTTTTGTGCAGTCGGCAAGGCCGAATTTGTTATATGGTGGTACTACTGGTATCAATTCTAACGACAACCCTCGTTACGCAGGCCCATCTAACATATGGAGTCCTACAAAGGGTTTTTTAACTCAGTCAACGCGTTCATCATCTTATGACCAAAACTTTCCTACAACGGGTGCTGATGGGTTGTCTTTTGACTTAGAGGTGCCTACTGGAATTAATGCAAGTCAGTTGACGTGGTCTGTTGTCACGAATGGTGATATAACAGCTACGGTGACAAGTGTAACAGCTAATGATTATTGGATTCCTAGTGTTGATAGAGGAAAAGTTGTCGCACGAGTTAAGTTAAGTGGTCCTTGGGCGGATAGTGCTCGGATACGTTCAAATTATCCTAGTCCACTAACACGTCCAACTTTGCCACAGAGATTTGAGTTGGTGGGTAGGGATAGTGATGGTAATGAGGGAAGGTATGGGTTTGTCTTAAAGCAGTGGTTCGTCAATCGGGGTATTTCTGCGGGTAACCGGTCTAACCACTCCAATTGGTGTAGTCGTTTGGGTTATCGTCTTGCTAGGGTAAGAGATTTAACCAATGCGGTTTGTTCTGGTGAAAATTCAGGAAGTTGGTGTCAAGGTTCTGTCGGCGCCACACCTAGTTCATCTAATAATACTTATATGCGTCACATAGGTGCAGGGTTTTTCACGGAGTGGGGCATGATGGGGAACTACTCTGGTGTGGACTTCGTCCCCAGCAACTACTGGACGAGCGACGTAGTAGGTAGTAACAAAGGCTTCTATGTTTACTCGGACAACGGCAGAGTTGGCAGCGGCGTCGTTTCCGATACCCTTTACGCTGTTTGCATCACACCTTAGCTTTTATTTCTTAGTCCTTAATCCTTGGGCCGCGGGGGGGGGCGGTTATGGTGCGGATAGAGGATAATTTATCAAAGAATAACGCCCCCGCGTAAGTTGGGGCGTTTTCCCTTAGGGTTGCGCTGTTGCGGTGAAGCTACAATCGCGCCACCCCCGCGCCAACGCTAAAAGCGTGGCTAGCGGTGGCTCAGGGGTAAAATAAATAAGAATAACCAAGCAGTTGGTGGTAATGATAAGTGTTTGCTGTGTACTTTAACATAGTGGTGATAATTCGACTAATAGCATCTATTAAATGCTTGGAATAATATGCCTAACAATAAAATGAGCACTACTAACATAGCATTTATTTATCACCCAAGGCTTTCAACCTAAAATTGTCACGCAAACTTGCTGATAAAAGGACGAAAGTGAGGAGATATTGTTAAACCATCGATATACGCATCTTAGGTTGCAACTTCCCGACTGTGGGGTGCGGAATGGCTTTTGATTTAGTTATATCAAAACCCCAACTGACTTGGCCCTCAAAACCACTCAAAGCTAAAAATTCCCCACAAAAAGTGGTCAGAAAAGGTATTGATTTTATTGAAGTTTTTATTTTGCTGTTCCTAGATTACACCATGAAGTGCAATTTTTCTTAGCTCCTTCGAATAAAAGGAGGCAGGGCTTTTAAACTTATGCCGTTTTCTTGGGCGTGTGTTCAATAGATATTGTATTTTCTTTATCTGTTCGTCGTCAACTAATGAAATGGCCGCTGACTTAGGTATAAACTGAC
>NZ_JBXSQH010000032.1:0-1632 GCF_057063525.1 Gilliamella sp. X-46
GCGGTTAAACCATAACCATCATTACTCTTAAAATAATGTTCAATAACTTGTTTTTTAAAATCGAATGGATATTTTTTGGCCATAATTTTGTTCCCAAAAGTAGATTTAAACAATCCAACTTTTGGGGTGCAGTTCAAAATCCCCTAAATCGGACGTGGTCACGATAGCTATTTTATTCACCCAAGACCAAAACGTCCGAAACCACTGCACCTAATCCATCCTATACACCAAAACAAAAAAGGCCTGATTTTCCGCCCAAAAATCAGTTAAAAAAGGTATTGATTTTATTAAAGTTTTTTCTGGCTATTTTTTAACAAAAATCGCCTAATAAAAACACAACAACCCATCCCAAAAAAGATGGTTATGTTATTTGTCCTATTCCGGCGTCAGAATGTGCCGACAACAGAGCGAGGTTAGCACGCCAAACAGGGATGTTTGGCGAGTTTGTGGTGCGTCGGGAACGCGTCCACAAACGGTGCGTTAAGACCGAGCGACGGCGGAGGGTAGCCGCAGGCCACATTCTGCAGCCTTGCGCGGGGTTTTTAGGGGATTTCGCAAAAAATGAACTGCCCCCCAAAAGTTGGATTGTTTAAATCTACTTTTGGGAACAAAATTATGGCCAAAAAATATCCATTCGATTTTAAAAAACAAGTTATTGAACATTATTTTAAGAGTAATGATGGTTATGGTTTAACCGCTTGGCACTTTCAAGTGCCTGTCGGTACAGTGGAGTCGTGGGTAAAGTTATATAAAAGAAAAGGCATTGAAGGACTAAAACCCGTCACAAAACCAAGGTATTTTTCTCCAGATTTTAAATACAAAGTGGTCAGGTATTTTATAGACAATCATCTTTCACAAAATCAAGCTGCTTTGGCGTTTGATATACACTTTGGATATGTAGGCCACTGGTTTAAAATATACCAAAAATATGGCAAAGCAGGTTTTTCAATGACACCGAATCCACCACAGGGAAAAGCAGATAAAAAAATGGCTCAAAAAGTTAAAAAAAATAGTGAAAAAACAAAAGAAGAATTGCTCGAAATGGTCAGTGACCTTGAAGTGGAGGTGGCTTATCTAAAAAAGTTGGATGCCTTACTTCGACAAAAGAGATTAGAAAAAAAGAAAAGTATCAAATAGTTGATGAATTAAGGAAAAAATATCCCTTAAATAAATTGCTTAGCGCATCAGGTTTGTCGCGAAGTACTTTTTACTATCACGATTCGGCTAAATCTAAAATTGATAAAAATAGTGAATTAAAAGCGCTTATTATCAAGATTTATGAAGATAACTTTAGTCGCTATGGTTATCGACGAATTACGGCTGAATTACAAAATAAGAATGTCATTGTGAATCATAAAAAGGTGCTACGTTTAATGAAAGAAATGAGCTTAAAATCCTTGATAAGAGGAAAGAAATATCGTTCTTATAAATGTCGTCTTAGTGCTGTGCCCAATCTATTAAACCGTGATTTTAAGGCGACTAAACCTGGTCAGAAATGGGTAACGGATGCAACTGAGTTTAAAGTGGGAAGTAAAAAACTGTATTTATCACCTATATTAGATTTATACAATCGGGAAATTGTGGCTTATAACTTCAGTGAACGCCCTTGTTATGAATTGGTTGGTGATATGT
>NZ_JBXSQH010000033.1:0-1486 GCF_057063525.1 Gilliamella sp. X-46
CAAAAGCTTAACCGCCCGCAATTAACAAAACTTTACAAATTTTTAACAAAAAACCTAGCGCATAATTACTCAATCGGTTATAATTTAAGCGCTTTCAAAGCAAGGGAGTGCTCATTAGTCGAGCAGTCAATTATAAAAAATTCAAATAAAACAAAAAATTACTTGACATGATAATCGAAATGCGTTACCATTTATGGCATCTGGCATCTGGCATCTGGCCTGCCAAACCTATGCTCAAAATCTTTTTCAATTTCACCGTAGTCTAAAACAGACACAGTTCTTATTTTCATCAGCGAAGTCATTTCGCGTAGCGAAATGGACGCCGTCATCGAGGTCTTTACTGGCGATGTTTTCGGCGGGTACTTCGGCAACATCCTTGGAAATATCGTCGGAAACCGTTTTGGTCAGGTCATCGGCCACATGTTCGGTAAAATTATCGTCGATATCCAAGTGGTTGTTAAAGCCGCCATTGCTATCCAAACCTCCATTATGGTTTAGACTTTCATTATTATCTAAATTATCTAAACCGGCATTATTCTTTGCGCCATTGTTGTTATTGTCATATACACAGGGTTCTGTGGCATTAACGGCACATACATCAAGAGTCATTGAAGGTACTCGGCCATATTTAACATTTGATGGGGGACAGACAAAGGCAACTAATACGGACACTTTTTTGGCAATCGAGTTGCCAGATGGAAGACGTATTACTCAGTCAGCTAACACATCAAGTGCAGCCAATCCGATAATGTTACCTCGTGGAAATTATACATTTAATGATATTCATACGGTATTGCCGTCGGATACAACATCTATTAGTTTAAATAGTCTAATCAGCCAAGGGAAATGGGGAGATGATGATGGGGATGGTCAGGGTACAAATGGTGTTACTGCATCAGGGAGTATATCGTTAACAATAAAGGATAGAAATGGCACTACCGTTAATCGTAGTGACACATTAAGTATATGTAACGCGCCTTATAAGGTCACTTTAGATAGTACAGGGGGGAGTTTAACTACACAGTATGGAGTGCCAAATAGTAGTCGTTTTTACGGAGGGACGGTGGATTATTATATCACTTTGCCGTCACAGCCGGTTATTTGTTCGGTCAGGCCGAATTTGTTAATGGGTGGCACTACTGGCATCAATTCTTATGATAATCCTCGCTATGCAGGCCCAGCTAACATATGGAGTCCTACTAAGGGCTTTTTAGTTCAGTCTACAAATCCATCATCTTACGACAGAAACTTTCCAACTACAGGTTCAGATGGATTGTATTTTGATTTGGATGTTGGTGGGGTAGATGCAAGTCAGTTAAGTTGGACAGTTAACACAAGTGGTAGTCTAGGGGCAGAGGTTAGTTGGACAAGGCCGCGTTCTGGTACATTCACAGACCCTTTGGGAAATACTGTCCAAGCCGATAGATGGATTCCTGATAAATCTAGTTATGTAACACGTGTAACGTTAAGTGGTCCTAGGGCAACT
>NZ_JBXSQH010000034.1:0-1392 GCF_057063525.1 Gilliamella sp. X-46
TTAGACAAGGTATCCCGTTTATTACCCCGATTGACGAACCACTGCTTTAACACAAATCCATACCGAACCTCATTACCTCGACCATCCCTACCGACCAACTCAAATGTCTGTGGCAAAGGTAGTACACTAAAAGGACTAGGACTATTTGAACTTATCTGATTACTATCCGCCCTAGGACCACTTAACGTTACCCGTGTGACATAACTAGATTTATCAGTAATCCAATTATCGGCTGGTACGGTACTTCCTCTTAGGTCAGTGAATGTATCAGAACGCGGCTTTGTCCAACTCACCGTTGCCCTTATACTACCATTCGTGACAACAGACCAAGTCAACTGACTTGCATCCACGCCAACAATGTCCAAATCAAAATACAACCCATCTGCACCCGTTGTAGGAAAATTTTGGTCATAAGATGATGAACTTATTGACTGAGTTAAAAAACCCTTTGTACGAGACCATATGTTAGATGGGCCGCCGTAATCGAGGTAGCCATAATTAAGATTCGGCCTTGCGTGACAAACAACAGGACCAGTAACACCATACGGATTGATATAATATGTCACCGTCTGACCATTAAAACTGGCTCTATTTGGAACCCCGTACTCTGTTTGTAAATAACCATCAGTACTACTTAAGGTTACCCTATAAGGAGCTTTACACATATCCAATGCATCACTACGATTAACAGTATTGCCATCCTTATCCGTAAACGATACCGATATATCCCCTGTAGCAGTAACACCATTTATACCCTGTCCATCTCCATCATCATCTCCCCAATAATTATACCTAGTGACTAAATCACTTAAACTCACTGAACTAGCTGTTGATGGGACTATCATATCTATATGACCCAAAGTACTCCCTGCATAAGGTAATCTTATTGGATTTGTAGCACTTGATGGATTAGTTGACGGTGTGTACCTTGTACCATCCCGCAACTTAATAAACAAGAAACTATCCGTTGAAGTTGTCCTTGTTTGACCACCGTCTAACGTTAAATATGGTGCACTACCCTCAATATACCTTGATGTAGACGTCGTTAATGCCATAGAGCACTGTGTATAAGGCAACAAAAACAATGGCACGAAGAACAACAATAATTTAGTTAATCTAAATAATCTAAGTAAGTTTGATAATTTAGATAGAAAAAATAAGCACCTCGACCTCGGCGATAACCCTGCCGATAAACACGGCGACCTCGCCAAGCGCGATGAGCTTGATAACTTCGGTGATGAAAATAAGAACAGTGTCTGATTTAGACTACGGTGAAATTGAAAAAGATTTTGGGCGTAGGTTTGGCAGGCCAGATGCCAGATGCCAGATGCCATGCATGGTAGCGCATTTCGATAATCCTGTCAAGTAATTTATTGTTTTATTTTAATTTTT
>NZ_JBXSQH010000035.1:0-1151 GCF_057063525.1 Gilliamella sp. X-46
ACAGTACGACCACCTTCACGAATCGCAAAACGTAAGCCGTCTGCCATCGCGATTGGGTGAATTAATGATACTGTCATTTTGATGTTATCACCAGGCATTACCATTTCTACGCCTTCTGGTAATTCGATAGTACCAGTTACGTCAGTTGTACGGAAGTAGAACTGTGGACGGTAACCTTTGAAGAATGGAGTGTGACGACCACCTTCATCTTTGCTTAAGATATACACTTCTGATTCGAAATCAGTATGTGGAGTGATTGAACCTGGTTTTGCAAGTACTTGACCACGTTCGATTTCTTCACGTTTTGTACCACGTAGTAATACACCAACGTTTTCACCCGCACGACCTTCGTCAAGCAATTTACGGAACATTTCAACACCAGTACAAGTTGTTTTAGCAGTTGGTTTGATACCAACGATTTCAACTTCTTCACCAACTTTGATTACACCGCGTTCAACACGACCCGTTACTACTGTACCACGACCTGAAATTGAGAATACGTCTTCAATTGGTAATAGGAATGGTTTGTCAATATCACGTTCTGGCTCAGGAATGTAGCTGTCTAATGCTTCAGCTAATTCAACAATTTTGTCTTCCCATGCTGCATCGCCTTCTAACGCTTTAAGCGCTGAACCACGAATAACTGGTGTATCATCACCTGGGAAATCATATTGAGATAGAAGTTCACGTACTTCCATTTCAACTAATTCTAATAACTCTTCGTCATCAACCATATCACATTTGTTTAAAAATACGATGATGTAAGGAACACCTACTTGACGACCTAAAAGGATGTGCTCACGAGTTTGTGGCATAGGACCATCTGTTGCTGCTACGACTAAGATAGCACCGTCCATTTGTGCCGCACCAGTGATCATGTTTTTAACATAGTCAGCATGGCCCGGGCAGTCTACGTGTGCGTAGTGACGAGTTGGTGTGTCATATTCAACGTGTGAAGTGTTGATGGTGATACCACGTGCTTTTTCTTCTGGTGCGTTATCGATTTGATCGAATGCACGCGCTTGACCGCCGTATTTTTTAGCAAGTACAGAAGTAATTGCCGCAGTTAAAGTTGTTTTACCATGGTCAACGTGGCCGATTGTACCAACGTTAACGTGGGGTTTTGTACGTTCAAATTTTTCTTTAGACAT
>NZ_JBXSQH010000036.1:0-1016 GCF_057063525.1 Gilliamella sp. X-46
ATGAAGTGCAATTTTAAACACGGTGGAGTGAAGAAAGTAGAAAGGTGATTTATACTAGCTCCTTCGCACCACCACAGTTTGGAGATTGCTATGTATTATAATCACCTTTCTAGGAAGGAAAGATACCAGATTTTCGTATTATTACAAGCCGGAAAGAATAAAAAAGAGATAGCCCAGCTACTCAATAGACATCCTTCGACAATAAGTCGTGAGATAAAAAGAAACTCAAAACCTAATCAAACCTATCAAGCACATGAGGCGGTGACACTTGCTAGGAAAAGGCGAAAAAACAGCGGTAATGGTAAGGCAATAGAGTCTTCGGTATGGCGTCAAGTTGAAAAATACCTCATGCTTTATTACAGCCCAGAACAGATTGCTGCACGTTTAAAGAAAGTCAGCGTCCAATCAATCTATAATTATCTTTATCAAAATAAAGCACGCTATGAACAATTCAAACCTTATCTAAGACGAAAAGGTAAAGCTTATCGGCATTGCAAGGCACCGAGTACTAAAGAAGGAGACCGCCGATATAAACGGTCAATTAAACAACGTCCAAGTTATGTAGAAAGTCGGAAAACGCAAGGACATTGGGAGGGCGATACCATAATTAGCCGTAAAGACAAACAAGCATTGTTGACGTTAGTTGAGCGCAAAACTGGAATCGTACTCATTGGACGCCTTAATCAACGCACCGCCTCCGAAACGAGAGATATGATAATAAAATTGCTAACACCGTTTAAAAAGATGGTTAAAAGCATCACCTTTGATAATGGGATGGAATTTAATTATCATCATGCGATTGAGCATTATTTAAATACTACTGTATACTTTGCGGAGCCTTATAAAAGCTGGCAAAGAGGCACAAATGAAAACACCAATGGCTTAATACGTCAGTTTATACCTAAGTCAGCGGCCATTTCATTAGTTGACGACGAACAGATAAAGAAAATACAATATCTATTGAACACACGCCCAAGAAAACGGCATAAGTTTAAAAGCCCTGCCTCCTTTTATTC